>CBDUWS010000253.1:0-3497 GCA_965370985.1 uncultured bacterium | reverse complement strand
GACCTGAGCAAATATCTGGAAGAGGAGCTACGAGAAACCACTGAAACGCTCAAGAATCCAGGACTATTAACCCATAGGCCCTCTAACGAATAGAAATAGATGGCATTGGCCTCTCAAAGCTCAAAAACAGGGGAGTCTCCGAGAGGATAGCATCAAGTACATTTCCACGTAGTCAACACTAGACCTCCTTCCCCACATTTGAGTGGATTAAATTTCTTTTCTCTCAATTTTCAGGTGTTGCTATCCGAAAAGATCGAGAGAGGTCTGTCCAATAGGACACGTCTACTTACATTCGATCCCTATTGGTTCCTATTTCTTTTATGGTCTGGTAAATCTCTATGGCATTTGTTCCCTTAGAACCCAGGGCACTTCGGCGTGGATTATTTATTAAGATTGAAGGATCCTGGTTCAGTCACCCCTTTCCGACGAACTCCTTTAAGATTATTTCCGCTAAGGACCTTGAAACACTGAAGGATCTCAAGAAGGTTAAACTGTTCGTTGATATCGAACGGTCCGATCCTGAGTCTCCCGCCACGCTTGACCTCCCCGAATCACCCACTCAAGAACAGCCTGAAAATATCGAAGTCGAGGAACCCGTTGTACAAGATGATGCCGACTCATCCATCCCTCCGGATGTGGAGGAGACGGTCGAAGACCAGATGCAACGGAAAGTGACCCAGCATGAAGCCTTTCAAGACTATCAATTGCATCTCCAACAGGTTGAGAATCAATTCCAAGAAGTTCTACAGGAATCCAAACAGTCGGTTCAGGACGTGGTGGCCGGTCGCCCCCGTGGGCTTCGCACCGCCCAAAAAATCGTGGGCAACCTTCTTGATCTGTTAGACGGATCGGATAATTCCAGAGCCCTGCTCAATCTGATTGGCTGCAATGAAACGAGCGAGGAGTTTTTCCTGCATGCCACCAACGTCTCCTCCTTATCAATGATGGTAGGCCTCGACCTTGGCATTAGTCGCGAGGACAACGAAAAGTTGGCATTAGGGGCGTTTTTTCATGATGTGGGCGAGCTCAAATACCCTGCCGAAACGCTGTTGCGGAAAGGGATCATGGGACCGGTTGAATTGAAAACGTTTCTACACACCCATCCACAATATGGCGTAGAAATCATGGAGAAAATCCCTAATTTCCCCTATGAAGCCATCGAGGTCATTCATCAACACCATGAACGCTTGAACGGATCAGGACAGCCTTCAGGGAAAAAAGACGCTCAAATTAGTACGTTCGCTAAAATTGTCATGGTTGTGGATTTATATGATGAACTCTGCCATCACCCAGACCCTGCACGATCATTGACCCCTTCGGAAGCGCTCTCATATTTATATGTGAAATGTCGACAGACCCTCTGGCAGGATGCCATCGTCTCTTTAGTCAAACAATTAGGCGTCTACCCACCTGGTTCGTTGGTTCAGTTGAGTAACCAAAAGACCGGGCTTGTGACCAGCGTTAATTTGGGAAATCGTCTCCGGCCGATCATTCTGGTTTATGATAAACATGCCTCCACAGAAGAGCCAATTGTCTTAAACCTGGCGGAGGAAGACGATTCGTTAACGATTGTGGAAGCCGTCCGTCCTGGTGACCTTGCACCACAAATCCGAGAATGCCTAAACCCCAGACGCATGATCAGCTACTTCCCCTCCAACACGCCCGAGGAAGTGTGCGTCGATCAATAACTGGGAAACGTTAGAAGGAAAAAATAAGGAGCAAGAAGGAAAATCATTTTTTTCCTTCTAACTCTTAACTTCTCACTTTTGTCTTCCCGCGTTTCAGGTTTTCCTTCTCACTTCTTACTATTCACTTTTTCCATTTCACTGTCTCTCTATCCCCAAGAACCCTCGTATTCGCATGAACCAGGAGACTGGTTGCACATCTGGAAGTTCGAGATCCAGATACTCCACCCACAGTTCCTGATTGCCTAAATACCGTTCACCTTGGAAAATTTGTTGTGTGCGCAATTGGGAATAGCCACGCTCTTGTAACACATGAATGAGGCGCTGCAGGGCCTTTTCTTCCGTGTCTACAGCCTCAACCTCAATCTGCAAGGCTTCATAACGCAAGCGCGCCTGATAAGCTGCTCCCTGAGCGATCACCTGTGCTTGGCGATTGAAGCCACGCTCCCGATCATCAAGTCCGGCAATGTGATACACGTTGATCATTGGAGATGGTGAGTTCATTGTGCTCTAAATTGCCCACGAAATGTTTCTTGCTTTTTCACCTTTTTATGCTTTCATTATAGGGGAACAGCTTCTTATAATACCTATTCCTCGATAGAGGAATTCCCGTCCACTTCACCATGTCCAATACTCCTAAGATCATCCTACGCATTGTCTTACCGTCTGATTGACGATAAGCACCAGTCTTCACGGAAAGGGCAGACACACATATGAGTCGAAGTATTCCTCAGGAGTTAGCACAGAATTTTCTTAATCACGCACCCACCTGGTACAAACTCACGATATTGGGTTTTCTACTTCTTAATCCGGTGTTGATCATCACGGTTGGTCCGTTTGTGACCGGGTGGGTGCTTATCTTGGAATTCATTTTTACACTGGCGATGGCACTGAAAAGCTATCCTCTTCAACCGGGTGGCCTGTTAGCCATTGAAGCCGTCTTACTTGGCATGACGACACCCGCCATGGTCTACCATGAAACCGTGAATAATTTCCAGGTGATTTTGCTCCTGATGTTCATGGTAGCAGGCATCTATTTCATGAAAGATCTCTTGCTCTTTTTGTTCACCAAAATTCTTTTGGGTGTGCGATCGAAAGTCTGGCTGAGTCTCGTGTTTTCGATCATGGGCGCCTTCTTGTCAGCCTTTCTAGACGCACTCACCGTTATCGCCGTCATCATTGCTGTGGCCACAGGGTTCTATAGCATTTATCATCGAGTGGCATCGGGCAAATCCTATCATTCCTCTCATGACCATACCAGCGACCAGGAAGTTCAGGAATTGAATCGGGAAAATCTGGAGAATTTTCGAGGATTTTTGCGAAACCTCATGATGCATGGCGCCATAGGCACAGCCCTGGGCGGCGTCTGCACATTGGTAGGTGAACCCCAAAATCTCTTGATCGCGGATAGGGCTGGTTGGGAATTCATGGAATTCTTTTTCCGGATGGCTCCGGTGACAATGCCCGTTTTTACAATGGGCTTGGCCACGTGTCTCATCGTAGAAAAACTACGGTGGTTCGACTATGGGTTTCAACTGCCAGACCCCGTCCGTCATATTTTGGTGGAGTATGAAGCCGAACAACAAAGTCGCCGTGACAACGATGACAAGGCAAAGCTCATTGTTCAAGCCGTGGCGGGCATTTGGCTCATTATCGCGTTAGCTCTGCATCTCGCTGAAGTCGGTATTATTGGGTTAACAGTCATCGTCTTCATTACTGCGTTGAATGGAATAATCGAAGAACATCAAATTGGAGAGGCTTTTAAAGAAGCGTTGCCGTTTACCGCGCTCTTGGTTGTCTTTTTCGCGATTG
>CBDUWS010000252.1:0-3504 GCA_965370985.1 uncultured bacterium | reverse complement strand
GTTTCTGTAAGCACCGTAAGGTAATCCATACGAAACGTACAGAAGGTATCCCACGAACAAGAACGGTTTCCAGCTTTTTGCTTTCCTTTCAAAAAGACATGCTCCTTACTCCTCCCTGTCAGTGACATATCGGATAGTTATCACTCGATTATAGAGTAACAAAACAAGGTCTTTACTCGTTCACGCAAAGAATTGACAACATCATATATTGCGACTAGGCTGCATGAATGATCAATCGAACGGTATCCTCCCAATCCTATCAAACATACAACATTGATCGACTCAAACTCGTTGAGACCATCGTGTCTCAATTGGAAAAAGAACACGATCTCGCATTTGCCTACCTCTATGGTTCCGCCATAGAGCAGCAGACAGTACATGATATCGATATTGGCCTATATTATGAATCCGCCGACTCCCTCCCAAGCAGTGACCAGATGCTGACGCTGGCCCATCAATTGAGTTCAGCATTACATATTCCAGTGGACGTTCGCGTTCTCAACCAGGCCCCTCTTTCCTTTTTGTTCCATGCGTTGCATGGGCAGCTTCTCACGTGCCAACATCCTGACCTGCATGCCACAATTTTGGAACAGACCGCTCGTGAATACCTCGATATAGCCCCGCTTCTCCGACAAAGTACGAAAGATGCCTTTCTTGCATGATGCTCAATGCTGACCTCATCCGATCGCGATGCACGGAAATTGACGAGTCGTTAACTCGCCTTGAACAACTTCAACACCTCACCAAAGACCAATTCCTCAGCAATCAAGACACCTTAGATATTGCGTGCTACCGGTTACTCATTGCGATTGAAGCCGCCCTTGCACTTTGCTTCCACGTCTCCGCAAAACGACTAAAAAAAACAGCAGAAGAATATGCGGGATGTTTCAGTTTATTACACGAGGCAGACATCATCTCTGCAGATTTATGTGAACGTCTACAAAAAATGGCTAGATTTCGCAATCTGTTGATCCATGTGTATTGGAAGATCGACTACGAACAAATCTATGAGATCACTCAAACACGTCTGAAAGACCTCCGAGAATTTTCCTCCACGATTACCCGGTTACTTTGAACCCCTAACCAAAATTTTATGAATTTTGATCCAGCAATAGCCGCACACCAAGCTCTTCAGCAGGCGGAACAACAGGGAGAGTTGGGAGATCTGGAAGCAGACATCCTTGAAGCTGAAGAGACGTTTTCAACCGACCAAGGCCAAGAAGCAAAACAAGCCTACGAGAAACTACAAGGGTTTGGCGAGAAGCTGCCTCAGGCGAAATGGTTTCAAGAGTTTCTGATTTACATCACCTGGCAGCAAGTGACCGAAGGTCCGCTGGCTCGATATTTTCAACATGGTTTGGATGCCTGCAACCGGTTTTTCGAACAGTTTGGTAAGGAAATCGATGGAACACCAACTCACCAACACATTCTGGCAATTCGGGAATCCTTTCAAGGAGGATTAGGCATCGAAACCGAAGAGGTCGTCCCTGAGCACGAAGAGGATGCTTTTCAAGGTGGAGATTAACAAGGCACCATCTTTACACACAGTCTTTAGAGAACCCATATGAATCCATCGCCCACCCCGGAAAAAATCATGCAGCTCGGCATGGCCTTTTGGGGTTCGAAAACCCTCCTTAGTGCCGTTGAATTGGAAGTCTTTACCGAATTAGCCCGCCAACCGCTCAATGCAGACACCCTACAAACCCGTCTAGGCTTGCATCCGCGTAGTGCGCGTGATTTTTTTGATGCCCTCGTCGCATTAGGCATACTGGAGCGGGATAATGGTCTGTATAAGAATACGCCAGAAACCGATCTTTTTCTGGACAAAGCGAAAACCTCTTATATCGGCGGATTTTTAGAAATGGCCAATGCCCGACTCTACCGGTTTTGGGGATCGCTCACAGAAGGGCTCAAAACCGGCCTCCCACAAAATGAAGCCAAAGAAGGTGGGGATTTTTTTGGCACCTTGTATGCCGATCCGATCAAACTCAAAAGTTTTCTCCAATCCATGACCGGGTTGAGTATGGGAGCCAGCAAAGCGATTGCTCAACAATTTCCCTGGGATCAGCACCAGACATTTTTTGATATTGGATCCGCACAAGGCGGCCTTGTGGTGGAAGTTGCAATGGCACATCCTCACATCAAAGGAGGGGGCTTTGATCTCCCGGTAACCGGTCCGATTTTCGAAGAATACATCCGGTCATTTGGGCTGAATGACCGGCTGCGATTTCTTCCTGGAGATTTTTTTAATGATCCACTTCCCCAGGCAGAAGTTCTCAGCATGGGCCATATCCTTCACGACTGGAATCTCGAGGAGAAAAAACTCCTTATTGCCAAAGCCTACGAAGCGCTGCCTAAAGGTGGGGCGTTAATAATTTTCGAATCATTGATTGATGACGAACGCCAAACAAATGCCTTTGGCTTACTCATGAGCTTAAATATGCTGATCGAATTACCTGGCGGTTTTGACTACACAGGAGCCGACTGTACCGCTTGGCTAAAGGAAGCCGGATTTCGTGAAACCCGCGTGGAACACCTGGTTGGTCCAGACTCCATGGTCATTGGCATCAAATAACGTTCAGCATCCACCAAATGTTGAAACATGATCGCTCTCAAAACATGGTCCCTCCCGCATTTGATATACTGACAGACACCCCCCAAAACCCTATTCACTATTTTTGATTCAAAGGAGGACGGAATGAGGAGTTCAAAGAAAAATCGGATTGCCAAAGACAACCGAACGCCATGGGTGTCACGAATGTTGGTCTCGGGCCTGTTGAGTACCGCCCTAGTCTTCAGCGCGGGAGTCGCCTGGGCCGGTGGAGACGGTCATGGGTATAAGCATGACCCGAAATCAAAGATTGAACGGATGACCAAAAAATTTGATCTCACGCAAGACCAGCAAGACAAGATTCTCCCCATCCTTCAAGACAAGCATCAAAAAATGGAAGCACTCCATAATCAAATGAAAGAAGTGCGCCAGAACGCCATGTCCCAGATTGAAGCTCAGCTCAACCCTGAGCAACAAGAGAAATTCCAAAAGGCAAAGGAAGAGCGCAAGGAAAAGATGAAGAAATACAAAGAAAAACATGAGAAGTGCAAAGGCCATGAAAAAGGCAAACATGGCAAAGGGCAAGATCACGATTAATTCTTGACGTCAAACTTGAGGCCGGGAAGCCAAAAGTTGTGGCCGACCCGGCCTTTTTTTATGGCAATATTTTTTCCGGTTACCACACGATATCAGGAGAGCTCTAGGAGCCTGTCGGACTTAGGGAATCGAGAGCGAAAAATGGGCTAAGCGAGGGCAGATTTTGACGATTCTTCCTAAGTCCGACAGTCTCCTAGGGATGCCGAGCGCATTCCCAAAGCTGATCGAAGCAGATGAAGGCGTTTGGAAAGAAGAGAGGACGTGAGGCGAACCGGTTCATGGGAGACACACCAAACAGGGCTCAAAGGATCAGGATCGGTTATTAAACGGGGAATCACGTGCCAATGAATATGGGG
>CBDUWS010000251.1:0-3511 GCA_965370985.1 uncultured bacterium | reverse complement strand
GAGAGCACGGCTAAACTCAGGGAAGACAGCATGAATACGATAGCTGCTCCTACGGTGACCTTACTCAGAAAGGTCCCAGGCCCGCGGCTTCCAAATACGGTTTGAGACGACCCCCCAAATGAAGCGCCGATTTCTGCTCCCTTACCGGCTTGCAATAAAATGGCGGCGATCATGAGAAAACAAACAATGAGATGAATGGAGACGGCAAGTGTGTACATATTTTAGGTGTCCTCGGAAGCTAAGCCTTTAATCTAAAGCAGCAATTTCAGCTATCTTAACAAAGGATTCCGAATTCAAACAAGCTTTCCCGACTAAAGCCCCATTAATATGAGGAGATTGGAGGAGGGCTTGGGCATTGTCTGCCGTCACGCTGCCACCATAAAGAATCCTGATTTGCTCTGTATTCAGTTTCCAATGAGTCGTTAGAGATGATCGAATGGCGGCATGAACCTCAGTTGCTTGCTCAACGGTGGCGGCAAGCCCCGTTCCAATAGCCCAGACAGGCTCATAGGCAAAGGTGATGTTGCCAAGGTCTTTGCTCTCCAAATCAGCCAACCCTGTTTGTAATTGATGCTGGATCACCGAATGGGTCTGGCCAGCTTCTCGTTCTTCTAAGCGTTCCCCGATACAAAAAATCGGTTGAAGTTCATGGCGGAGGGCCGCATGGATTTTCTCATTTATGGTCTGATCGCTTTCTCCAAAGAGGTGGCGCCGTTCGGAATGCCCGATAATGACATACTGACAGCCTAGCTCCTTTAACATGAGTGGAGAAATTTCTCCTGTAAACGCGCCTCCGTCTTTCGCACAGACATTTTGTGCGGCTAATGTTATGGGTGTGTTAGCCAGCAGATGGGACGCTGCCTGGAGGGCCACATACGGAGGGGCTATGGCCAGTTCAACGGATTGATGGGGGTGATAAATGGCCAGAATTTCGCGAATCAGGGTTTCGGCTTGGGAAATAGTGTTGTGCATTTTCCAATTGCCGACAATGAATCGATTGGGCATAGGAATTGGTACTTTCAGAAAGGGAAAAGAGCGCCAACAGAGAGGTTAATAAGGGCGGTCCGGTAACGCGGCAAGTCCTGGCATGTGCTTGCCCTCAAGCAGTTGCAGTGCAGCACCCCCACCAGTAGAAATAAAGGACATGCTTTCTGACTCACCGGCACGGTAAACGGCCAAGGCCGTATCTCCTCCCCCCACAATCGTTTTGGCGTAGGCGTTGGCGACGGAATGGGCAAGGGCAAACGTTCCACGGGAAAAGGCATCCCGCTCAAACACACCCATAGGACCGTTCCATAAGATGGTTTTGGCGTTTTGAACGGCTTCACTAAACAGGCGGACCGACGCAGGTCCGATGTCCATGCCATACCAGCCAATGGGGATTTCCTGCACGGGGACAATTTTGGTTTCCGCTTCAGGATCTAAACTGGCTGCCACTACACAATCCACCGGAAGATAAAATTTGATTTTTTGAGCCATCGCTTGCTCGTGTATTCGTTTCGCAAAGTCCAGCATATCGTTTTCAACCAGAGACTGGCCGATCTCTAATCCCATCGCCTTGATAAAAGTAAAGGCCATGCCTCCACCGATGATAACCTTATCGACCACTTTGCCAAGATTTTCAATGACCCCGATTTTCCCCGAAACCTTGGCCCCTCCCAAAATGGCCACAAAGGGACGAACCGGGTTCTCTACCGTGCCTTCCAACGCTTCAATCTCCCGTTTCATCAGAAAACCTGCTGCCGAGACTTGCATGTATTTGGTAATGCCCACGGTTGAGGCATGAGAGCGATGCGCAGTCCCAAAGGCATCATTGATATAGACATCCGCAAGGGCAGCGAGTTGAACGGAGAATTGATCATCATTCTTTTCTTCACCTGGATGAAACCGTAAATTTTCTAGGAGGATCACGTCACCCGGTTTTGCGTTCTTCACCACGGATTCGACTGTGGGACCGATGCAGTCGTCAGGAAAGGCCACGGGCTTGTTCAGCAGGCGTTGTAAGCGCTTGGCCACTGGAGCAAGACTGAGTGCCGGGTTCGTGGTGCCATTGGGTCGACCCAAATGTGAACACAGAATCACGACGGCATCTTCGTCAATAGCTCTGTTAATGGTCGGAAGGGCGGCTCGAATCCTGGAATCGTCAGCGATTTGGCAGGCATCATCGAGCGGGACGTTAAAATCCACGCGGATGAGTACTCGTTTGTTGCGGAGGTCAACTTGGTCGATGGTTTGTTTGGTCAGATTCATGACTCCCTCTGCCTTCCTTAAGAGACGGAGTATGGCGGGATCTTCAGCAAGAAAGCCCGCAAGCGGTCGTTAGGGCCTGTGACAAAATAACATTAACATCTCGCATCCCATCTTTGGGCCACCTTTGAACGGGTCTCAATCCCAAAAACCTCACCATAGGCGTACTATGCCTCGGCTTTTTCTCAATCGTTCCGTCCAAATCTGCCCCAAATCTGGGCGCGATTTTGTCAAAGTTATTTTGTTACAGGCCCTTAGTCATCTCTTTTGCGCGAGAACCTTGACGAGGTCACGTAAACGGCACGAATAACCCCATTCATTGTCATACCAAGCAAAGACTTTCACCAAACGTTTATCCATAACCGAAGTGAGTGGAGCGTCAACGGTTGCCGAATACGAACATCCATTGAGATCAGTCGAGACAATTGGGGCTTCCGAGACTTGCAAGTATCCTTTTAAAGAGCTTTGAGCCGCTTGTTTGAATGCGGTATTGACGGCTGCAATATCGCAATCCTTTTCCACCACGACCGAGAGGTCTATGAGGGAAACATTTGGTGTGGGGACGCGGATAGCCATACCGTCGACTTTTCCTTTCAATTCGGGGATCACTAAATGCAAGGCTTTGGCTGCTCCGGTTGAAGTCGGAATCATCGACAAACTCGCAGCCCTCGCCCGGCGTAAATCTTTATGTGGAAGGTCAAGGAGATGCTGATCGTTGGTATAAGAATGTATCGTGGTCATAAAAGCATGCTTGATGCCAAACTCTTGTAAAATGACTTTGGAGATTGGGGCCAAACAATTCGTTGTGCAAGAAGCATTGGAAATAATTGTGTGTGTTTGTGGATTGTAAGTTGATTCGTTGACCCCAAGAACAATTGTGATATCAGGATCTTTGGCCGGTGCAGAAATAATGACTCGGGAGGCCCCGGCAGTTACATGTTGACTCGCACTCTCGTGATCGGTAAATCGGCCGGTGGATTCAATCACAAAGTCAACTTGGAGTTCTTTCCATGGCAATGTTTTGGGATCTTTCATGGCAAAGATACGAATCTGTTTGCCATTAACCGTCAGTGAGTCTGGTGTGTACTGCACATCGGCTTGAAAGGTCCCATGCACCGAATCGTAGGTCAGAAGATGCGCGAGCGTTTTCGAATCAGTTAAATCATTCAGGGCCACAATTTCAATTTCTGGGTCCTTGTAGCTTGCCCGGAAGAAATTTCGTCCAATACGCCCAAATCCATTGATGGCAACGCGAATACTCATA
>CBDUWS010000250.1:0-3520 GCA_965370985.1 uncultured bacterium | reverse complement strand
CAGTGAATACTGACCAAATTTTTCTGATAAGCCTTCTTGGCATTCTCGTGGTGTTCTTTGTGTGGGAACGATGGCGCTACGATCTCGTAGCGCTGGCTGGATTATTAATTTCTACACTTCTGGGATTTATTCCTGCTGATGAAGCCTTTTTAGGGTTTGGCCATCCTGCCGTTGTCACAGTCGCCGCAGTGCTCATCATTAGCCGGGGGTTGAGCAACGCCGGGGCGGTAGAATTTTTCACCCGCTATATCAAGGGGGCGACTTCCTCACCTACCTTACATGTAGTGGCGTTATCGTCTGTGGGTGGAGTGCTTTCCACCGTCATGAATAATGTCGGAGCGTTGGCATTGCTGATGCCCGTGGCGATTCAATCTTCTCTCGATGCGAAACGGTCACCGGCAGTTGTATTGATGCCCTTGGCCTTTGGAACCATTTTGGGTGGAATGGCCACGTTAATTGGCACACCGCCTAATATCATCATTGCAAATTACCGGGCAGAAATTACCGGGCAGCCATTTGGGATGTTCGATTTTTCTCCGGTTGGCGGGGTAGTGGCGTTGGCAGGAATTATCTTTGTGGCATTGGTCGGCTGGCATTTAATTCCCCTTGCGCGCCGATCAAAAAATGCGCCTCAAGACTTGTTCCATATTCAAGATTATCTTACCGAAGTCAAAGTTCCCGAAAATTCCAAGGCCATAGGCAAATCTCTCTCTGAATTGGAATCAGCCACCGAGGATTCGGATGTGTTAATCATTGGCCTCATTCGAGGGGAACAATCCATTCGGGGGGCGGCCTGGAGGGAACAGATTCAAGTCGGGGATGTTTTAGTCTTAGAGGCGGGGCCTCAAGGGATCAATAAATTTGTGTCGACATTAGGATTGGAATTAACGGGGACTCAGCCAAAAGAAGAATTGAAGGAGTCAGAGTCCAAAAAATCGACCGGGACGCCAGACGAAATATTATTAGAAGCCGTGGTGCCTCCTGACCGTTCCTGGTTAGTAGGGAGATTGGCCGGGACATTAAAACTCCGAAGTCGGTTTGGCGTTTCCTTATTAGGCGTTTCACGTCAGGGGACACCGTACCGTGGTCGGTTAAAAGAATTTCGGTTCAAGGCTGGAGATGTGCTGCTCTTGCAAGGCGACAAAGAACAGGTTTTGGATGTGATAGGATCGTTGGGATGTTTGCCATTGGCCGAACGGGGAATTCAATTAGGAAAGTCAGGCCAAGCCTGGTTGGCCGTGGGGCTATTCGGGTTGGCCTTGATAGTTGCTCTAACCGGGATCGTGTCGTTACCGATTGCATTGATCAGTGCAGCTCTGGGTATGGTCCTTCTGACGATCGTATCTCCACGAGATGTCTATCAGACGATTGATTGGCCTGTGCTGGTGTTGCTTGGTGCGATGATTCCCCTCGGTCGAGCACTGGAGCAGAGCGGGGCCACAACCGTGTTAGCCCAATTTCTCGTCAACGTCACGACCGGATATTCTCCGATTGTCTTGTTAGGTCTGATCATGGTGTTGACGATGCTGCTGTCGGATGTCATGAATAATGCCGCCACCGCCGTGGTCATGGCTCCGTTTAGTGTCGCAGTGGCTCAAAGCCTTGAGGTCCATGCCGATCCGTTTCTTATGGCGGTGGCTATCGGAGCATCTTGTGCGTTTCTCACGCCCATTGGCCATCAAAATAATTTATTAGTGATGGGCCCTGGTGGCTATCGATTTGGCGATTACTGGCGCATGGGATTACCGCTGGAAATCTTAATCCTTGCCGTATCTCTACCTCTCTTAGTCATATTCTGGCCGTTCACAGGGTAGTCGATAGACGAGCTTCACGACTAAAAACATTTCTATGGCCTTTCCGTTTAAAACCAAATCGACTCCTAAGCCCTCACTCTTTTTGAGTCGGGTGGTCTACATGCCATCGGATCTGGACCCCGTTCGTACGTTGTTGATCAGGCTGGGGATTGTCCTATTCTTGTTTGGGTTGTTGATAGGCATCTTGTGGGTGGATCGGGAGGGTTTAAAAGATAATAGCGATGGACACATGTCGTTAACAGACGTGGTCTACTTCACGATGGTGACGGTCACGACCGTCGGCTATGGGGATATTGTGCCGGTGACACCGCGGGCGCGGTTGATCGATGCCCTTGTGGTGACGCCGGTCCGTATTTTCATTTGGATACTTTTTTTAGGAACAGCCTATCAATTGGCGCTGAGACAATTTACCGAGGTATTTCGTATGGCAAAACTCCAATCGAATCTTGATGACCATGTTGTGGTCTGTGGTTTTGGGCACACGGGCTATTCTGCCGTCAAAGAATTGCTTGCAAAGGGAACGGAACCTGAACATATCGTCGTCATCGACCCCCGCGATGATCGGGTGCGAACGGCTGTGGAATTGGGAGTTGTGGCATTGAAAGGGGATGCCACGCAAGAAGGCTTGTTACAACAAGGCGCCTTCTTGAGTGGGGCGAAGGCAGTTATTATTTCGTCTGGTCGTGATGATACGAATGCGCTCATTTTATTAACGGTCCGGAATTTAAATTCACAATGCCGGGTGATCGTGAGTGCCAAAGAAGAGGAAAATGTGAAACTCTTTCGCCAAGGCGGAGCGCAAACGATTATTTCACCAGCCACGTATGGGGGGTATATGTTGGCTGCGGCGGTGGATCAACAATACTTGGCCGATTATTTAGAAGACTTTTTGACGGCTGGAGGGAAAGTCAATATTGTCGAGCGAGCGGTGGAGGCGGGCGATGTAGGAAAAACCGCAAACGATTTACAGCCGGATGTCTTGCTCAGAGTCTATCGGCACGGCACGATTTTGTCTCCATGGGAGTTTCAAGAAGGCCAGCAACTCGAGTCGGGTGACGTGATGCTATTATTTCGTCCCGTTCAAGACGACAAGCCGCATGCATAATGTGGCATTAAAATTTATTGAACTTGCTATTCCCCGTTGCTTACTACGGGGTTACCGCTTAGGTCCCTCCTTCTAACCCCAAATCCAAATCTATGGAGTACCTCCAAGATTGAATGTACTCATATTGTTGAGTATAATTACTCAATATATTGAGCAAATCGTAAGCCTATGTATATTCGTCCTCAGAGCAAAGGCTTGGCGCGCCGACTGAAAGAGCCTCGTCGCTTTATTCAGGTGATGACGGGTGCTCGTCAGGTCGGTAAAACAACGCTGGTTCGTCAGGTGCTCGATCACTCTAAGCTCAGGTCTCATTACGCGAGTGCCGACGAACCGACATTGCAAGGATCAGAATGGATCGGACAGCAGTGGGAAGCTGCGCGCCTAGAAGCCAAGGATGCCGGGCGACGCGGGTCGCTGTTGGTTCTCGATGAAATTCAAAATGTTCCTCATTGGTCCGAGACGGTTAAACGTTTGTGGGATGCCGACTCTGTCAACGGTGTGCCGCTCAAAGGGTTCTGTCGCAAACAGCGTTTTTGAAGGGAAAAATGGAGAATATCTTTGTGTTTTTTGGATGAAAATTAGCCATTTTACTGTGATTTTC
>CBDUWS010000249.1:0-3550 GCA_965370985.1 uncultured bacterium | reverse complement strand
TCAAGGTTGATTTGGTCATGAAGAGTACTCTCAAGCCCTTGATTGGCCAACATATTCTCAGTGAGGTTGTGAGCCTGTGAGGGGAAGGCGAGAATTCCTCGACTATCTGGCCGATATCCAAGAGGCATCCACAAATATCTCACAGTTTATCTCGGGAATGGCCTGGGAAGAATTCGCTCAAGACCAGAAAACGATCTATGCAGTGGTCAGAGCCTTTGAGATTATCGGCGAAGCGGCCAAGAAAGTTCCCCTCTCCGTGCGGAAGCGACATCCGAATGTTCCCTGGAAACAAATAGCGGGAATGCGAGACAAACTCATCCATGAATACTTTGGGGTAAATCATGAAGTATTGTGGAAAACCACCCAAGAAGACATTCCCCCTGTACAAGAGCTTATTGCTAAAGTCTTGGAAAAAGAGTCCAGAAAAACAAGCCGGCCCCACAAGTCCTAAGACCGCTTAATTGCTAGCTTCAGACCTTGAAACTCAACCCATTTAGGTCGCACAGGACGACCAGGATTCGGGTTGAGGCTCAATACATTCTAGGGGAACGTTTCTACGAGATACTACCGCCGGACGAGGCGAATCCAGCGCCACATGTTTACCAGGCTAAATAGCGAAGAGGCGACATAGGTCAAGGCTGCAGCTTTAAGAATACGTCTGGCGCCCTCCATATCTGTTGGCGCTAAATATCCACCTTCTTCAAGAATGGGCAAGGCTCGACGGAAGCTGGCATTCCATTCCACCGGCAACGTGATGAGATGGACCATTGCCGAAACGCTCATCGTGCCTATGGCTACTACCAAGACTGCCAGGCCCACGGCAGGAATCCGTGTAATCCCGGCCAATATGGGCATGCCAAGCATGAGATACGATCCAGCTTTTTCGGCTTTCTGCGCAAATTTGATCAGGTGTGTTCGATCTTTGAGAAGCTCATACCCCTCATGATCCTGCAATGCATGCCCCACTTCATGTGCCGCAATGACCGCTGCCGTCAAGGACTTGCCATTGTAATGCTGTGGCAATAGGCCCACTAATTTGGTTTCGGGATTGTAATGATCGCCCATGGGCGTGGGTTCGACGCGCACCTCTTGCAGACCAAATCGATTCAGTAAATGGCGCGCAAGTTCACCGCCAGTTCCAGGAAAATTTTCACGCGGTTGCCGGTACTGCCGAAATACCCACCACACCCAAAGCTGTGGACCCAGCACCAGGGCAATTAAAATGATGGATATGAAGATCAGTCGCATGAGTATGGTCGCGCTCCAACATTCCTCCCTTTTGTAAGCAACGGAGGGGTACTCGACAACAGGCAACTATCTTACAAAGCCCACAAAAATTTCGGAATAGTCTTTGTGGGTTACGAAGAACAACTCACAATGATCGGCGGGCTATCATCCGGGGCAGGAAGGGCATAGGCCTCCATACCTGGTTGATCCGTAAACGGATGAGTCAGCAGCTCCAATAGTCGGTCGATCTCGGAATAGTCTTTCTCTCGTATGGCTTGCTGAATAGCGCGTTCTGCCAAATGATTTCGAAGAACATACTTGGGATTCACCTGATCCATTCGAACCTTCCGTTCAACATCCTGGCTTTTCTCGGCCTGCAATCGTTCACGATACCGAACGGCCCAATCATCAAACGCCTCACGATGGAGAAACCAATCACGAAAGGTTGAATTGGCGGCATGAGCATCCTGCTGAAAATTCCCCAATGCACGAAAGAACGTCGTGTAATCCACTCGGCTAGAATCCATAAGGTTCAAAAGATCCGTCACCAATTTGTCATCGCCCGCGTGGCTTTCGACCAACCCAAGTTTGCCCCGCATCAATTCCGCATATTTCTCAAGCATGGCCTGTTCATACAGTTGCGGCGCCATCTGTAGGGCTTCCTCATTTATTAATAGAGACAACGCTTGGCCCAGAGCCCGAATATTCCAATAACCAATATCCGGCTGGTGTTGAAAGGAATAACGACCCTGATGATCGGAATGGTTGCAAATAAAGGTGGGATCATAGCGTTCCATAAACCCATACGGGCCATAATCCATCGTTAAGCCCAGAATAGACATGTTGTCGGTATTTAGCACCCCATGCGCCCAACCCACAGCCTGCCATTGGGCAACCAGATGGCCAGTTCGCATCGCCACTTCATGCAACAGGCGGGCATAGGGATTCTCAGTCTCACGGACATGCGGGTAATGATGCTCGATCACATAGTCCGCTAATAGTTTCAGATACTCATACTGGTGTCGATAAAAAAAGACTTCAAACGATCCAAACCGAACATGTGACGGGGCCATGCGGAGCAGCATTGCCCCTGGTTCCGGCATTTCCCGCCATACGATTTCTTCACCTGCCACAATACACAAACTCCTGGTCGTGGGAATGCCCAGCCCATGCATGGCTTCGCCACACAAATACTCCCGGATCGTCGAACGTAAGACGGCCCGCCCGTCTCCATCACGCGAAAACCGAGTGAGTCCTGCACCTTTGAGCTGCAGTTCCCACCGCTCACCCTTTTCATTTCTGACTTCCCCCAGCATAATCGCTCGCCCATCACCAAGCTGGGGCACATAATGTCCGAACTGGTGCCCCGAATAGAGCATCGCAATCGGATCGCTCCCAGGCAGTAGCTTGGCGCCACAAAAATATTCCGCAAAGTCAGGCCTTGTAAATTCACCAGGATCTAAATTCAGCAGATCCGCAGCTCCAGGGTTCACACTCACGACGTACGGATTCGGAAACGGCGTCGGCTTCACCCGCTCACAAAACACTTCGGGCAACGCAGCATAGGTATTCTCAAATAAAAGATCTTCAAGTGTATTCATATGGATATTATCCCCGGTAGCCACTCCTTCCACAAGTGACGGACCCTAAGCTAGCTGGGACTCATGAAGCATGGTATGGTTTGAAGGGTGATCGATTTGCCTCCAGGAAGGCGGGAAGTAGCCGGGCTACTCATTTTGGGTTCGTATATCACAACCAGTACAGATTCATGGAACACTCATGAAGTCTTTATTTCTATGGGCCATGGTTGTCGTGAGTATATCTGGGTGTTCACGAGATCAGCATGATCATCCAAACCTCACCACAGGAGAACAACTGTTTAACTATCATTGTGCGGAGTGTCATGGGGTGCAGGGAACAGGAAAACTTTTTGATGGGATTCCTGCCAATATCCTTACCCAAAAAAGTCACCAAGAGATCATCGATTACATCACCACCGAAACGGGGCATGAAAGAGATATGCCTGTCTTTAGCACAATGCCGGCTGATGAGGCCAAGGCCATCACCGATCACTTATTAACGTTGAAAAAATCATTTGATAAAAATGGCTCACAGATTAAGCAGTTACTCATAGAGCCCTAAGTCCCTAAGTACCACCCCGCGTGCGGCTAGTTGCCAGCTTAATCCCCGTTTATCCACCAACCCCTAAGAGACAAATCTCTCGTCATCCCCGACATCTCAATCAGAACCCTGTTGTGGTTTTTGTGGTGGATGCCTGCAAATGCCAAAAAGAAGAAAGAGCGGCCTAAGAATTTTCAAGGGT
>CBDUWS010000248.1:0-3551 GCA_965370985.1 uncultured bacterium | reverse complement strand
TTCCCGATAAAAAATGTCGGGAATGACAAGAAAAAAGACTCCGTTTTCACGGAAAAGACAGCATGTTGAAGATGTCTTTCCGTGTCGCTTGTTACCCTTCCCGATTTCGGATGATTTTTCTTTGATTAAGATTCTCATGCGACTCCCGGTTTCCTAATGTTTTTTCTCATGAGAAGGTAGAGGGGAATACCAGCACTCAGTGTCAGGCAGGCCCAGAAGGTTTCAACAGGTTTTTCCAGACTGAGAACGATCATGATCACCCCTGACACGAGGATATAGAGTACGGGCAATACCGGATACAGTGGCACACGAAAGGGACGCACCAATTCAGGCCGTCTTTGGCGAAGGATCATGACCGCCCCAACTGTGAGAGCCGTAAACACGGTAATAATAATTCCGCTATAAATAATCAGTTGCTCAAAGGTTCCAGAAAGCACCAACACCGTCACCCACAGACTTTGAAGAAGAATGGAGCGCACCGGGGCTCCTGCCTGATGTTGCGTGTCTGAAAAAAAGGTGGGGAGGAAGCCGTCCAGGGCCATCGCATAGTAGACCCGCGGTCCCGTCCACACCATGGCACTCACCGCGCCGGCGATGGAAATGCATAACATGACAGTCACAAAATTTGCGGCAAGAGGACCAAACATCACCACCGCCGCTTTCTCAGCAACAGGCATCAAAGGAGGTTCCGCCAGGGTCTGTAGTGGTAATGCATAAAAATACACAAGGTTGAGAACCACATATAACACCCCAACCAAGAGGGTGCCTCCTATCATCGTACGCGGTATGGAACGGGTTGGATTCATGATTTCTCCGGCAATATATCCCGCGGCATTCCATCCTGAATAGGCATAGGTCACAAAGATAAATGACACCACCAGTGTTCCTATCCCCACATTTGATTTTTGCGGTGTTATCGCCAGATGCTGCCAATCCCCATGTCCAACTGTGAACGCCCCCACTACAAGAAACGCAATAGCGCCTACCTTTAAAATAGTGAGAACCTGTTGAAGGAATCCCCCCGGTCCAACCCCTGCCACATGAACAGCGGTCAGACTCCAAAGCAGCACCAGGGCAACCCCTTTGGCTTGAAGGGTGGAATCGACCGCACCCGGTATGAGTTGGAGGGCATATGCAGCAAATCCCATGGCTCCGGCGGCAATGGCGGCACCAAAGCCAACAGTAAATGAAGCCCATCCACTTAGGAAGGCTAAAAAAGGGGGATACGCTTCCCGAAGATACACATAGTCCCCTCCCACCCACGGAAAAGCCGCTCCCAACTCGCTGTAACACACGGCCCCTGTAAGGGCCAGTAAGGCTCCCCCACCCCACAGGGCAAGAATGAGCCACGGATCACCCACATCCCGGGCCATAAACCCGGTGGTGGTGAAAATCCCCGTCCCCACCACACTACTGATCAACAGGCATGCGGCGGTAAACCCGCTTATCCGACGCGAACCCTCTTCAGAAGGTGTGTTATGGGGTGAACCTTCAGACAATGTTCCTCAATAATCAATTATGCCTCATAACCGGCAGAGGGATGTATCTGTTTAATTCTTGACATCTTCTCGTATACATTTCCAATCACATTCATGAGAACACTCAACATATCCTAAATTTCCCCGTGGCCAAGGCATTGCAAAATCTTTCCATGTCAACCAGTTCATTCTTGATTAGATCCTGAACGTCCCCCGAAATCCGTTTCAGTGCATATCCTTTTTTCAGACCCACCTGGGCGGAAACCACCAAAGGACGGTTGATAGGCTGACCGATCGTACTCACGATCCAGACCGTGACGTCACGGACGCCCCGGATCTCCGCATGAATGCGCATCGCCAATTCATGGGCCAGAACATTATAAATTTTCCCAACATGACTCACCGGGTTTTTCCCTGCCGCAGCCTCAACACTCATGGGTCGATTCAAAGAAATGAGCCCACAGACTCTGTTGCCACGCCCCACTTGTCCAGAATCCCCCTGCTCTGCCGAAGTCCCCAAAAGGGTCAGATACATGCCCTTCAATCCTTGTTTAGCTCGATCAAGGGCATTCAAAATCACTTTAACCCGTTTACACCCATGAGGTTGCTGGTGAAGAAACTCCTGTAACTGGTGAAGGGCATTTTCTTTGACCTCAAAATAGTGTTTCTCGGAGTTAATCCTTCGAGCCAAAAATGGCATGGCTACCGTCAAGAAAAGCGCACGGTCAATTCGGACACCCATGACTTTGACATCCTGCCCTGTTTCAGAATGCTCCTGTTTGAACCCGGAACTATTTAAATATTCTTCGACACCAAGCACCAACTGTTCAGTCGGGGTGAGCGGGGCATATCCCACCCCGGCAGAGGTATCGTTCGCGGACAACACCCCAAGCCCCTGTTCGAAAATGGCTCCAAGCTCGACTGACGTGGGTTGCAATTCCATTTGATATTTCATGTGCGTATCAGGATTAACATGCGGCAAATGGCCCACGATCCAGCTTTGCGCAGCCTCAATCGCCAATTCGGCGACGGGAATAGTTTTTCGGCCTACACCGAAGGAAGCCCGACCGCCTATAATCAGACGCATGGGTTGGGTGACGCGCCCCTTCCCAAATTGCAACCTCACTTGGCCCGCAACCAGCATGCATTTGTCAACATTATGGTGCAAGATACGACCGAATGTATCTTGGTAAGCCTGGGAGAGTTGAAGCGAAATCGATTCCGCAATGGCATCACAAATGGTATCGGGATGCCCTTTCCCCTTTCGTTCAACAATCTCAAGAGATTGCGCGTCAATCGGAGGACCTACGCGCTGATCGATCTCAATACGTGTCTTCATCGGTACGTAACAAGGAGGAACATTTTTTTACGAACCCTCTTCCCGCCTGAAAACATCCGCAACATTACTACCACCAATATGGTCCTCCGTAAGGGCCCCAGTAGGGACCGCAATAGGGATATACATATGGATAGGGTCGAATGAATCGACCGGTTTGGATTTGAGGCCAAACCGTTAACCTTTTAATCACAAGAGTGGGAAAGTCATAGGTTGTTTCATCCAAAGGTAAGGTCACCATCCCGGAGACTTCTCCGACCACCGTCACCCTGGTGCCTAAAGGGAGGGTCGCAGGATCTAAAAATTTTTCTTGAAGAGCCAAAAACCGTCCTTGGGATTTTTGGAGAGACTCAACCGGTTGCATATTACCGTTCAATGGAAGTTGTAGCACCTCTATCCGAGTGGCATGCTTAAGACGTTTTGCAGAAAGAATCTGTCCACCAACTACCAGGATTTGTCCTTTGTATGGCAATGGGTTTTCGAGTAATTCCGCAAAGGAAATATCACGATTGACTCGATCTTCCAGGTCCTCCGGCACGACTTGAACACCAGAGCAGCCAGCAATGAACACGAAGTAGACTCCAAACACCATGAAAAAGAATATGTTATCGTGTTTCATCCCATACCTGGCATGTATTCACTCTCGGCCTCAAGAGATACAAGAGCACAGAGGCTCAATACGATTCTACATTTTTCGAACATTGCGCAGACATTCGTTTCAGGGAGCTGCAATCTCA
>CBDUWS010000247.1:0-3585 GCA_965370985.1 uncultured bacterium | reverse complement strand
ACATCTTGTGGCCAGAATTGTTCTCTTCTGACTTCTCCGCCATTTTTATCCCGATACACCAATTCGTCAGTGTCCAAATCATATTCCGGTATTTCCGTCCGTTCCCATCGCTGAACAAAATATTGGTAACACAAGGTGTATAGGCCATGATCGTTCGGATTGTGCCGCAATACATATTCCGGCATCTCCTGAATATCCAGATCGGTATGGTAATGCTGCAACCACAGATAGTCGCCAAGAATCACCAATTTCAGGAGCGGGGGATCGGAATAGAGTTTGAGTTTGACGGATTTCCCGACCGCCTGAAGCCTCTTGAGCAACTCGATACTTTGCCTGACTCCCTCTCGATATTTCTCAATCGACATCATCGGATCAGCAATCGCCCGGATACGTGCACTAGCACCTTGACTAAAGGGGTTCACCAGCATGATGTTGGCTCCCAGACATTTATCCAGTACGGTCGATAAATCCCCCACCTGATCACGCAACGTGTCATAACCGCTTGACCCAATGACCATGACCGTCCGCCCCCGGCCCTGGGTTTCCCGTAACTTCCGAATCCCATCCTTCGCCAAACGCGCACGCTTGGGGAAAAAGGACACGAAGCCTGCATTGATAGCCATTTTAGCCAATTTTCGGTCCTTCCAACTTCGCCGGATATAGGTCATCACCATAATCAGTAATACCGCAACGCTTATTTCCAAGGCCACGAGCGACGCCTTCTCTTTCTCCACCCTTGTCCAGTAAATTAGAAAACTTGTGGCCACTGTAGGGAGCGACATTGCAATCCCCGCACTCAGACACAAGACAACAATATGATAGCCAATATCCGAGGCATTCTTGATACCCTCACGGATTTTGGCGAAGATCTTTTTTACCATCACTTACCCTTCTTTTGGTTCACGAGAGAACCACGTAATAATTCACACACGATATAAAACACATTCAGGTGTCGGCCCGATCCGACAACCCTTTCTGTTCCATCACACAACTCCCGGATGCTTGTTGGATTGTCCCTGTTTTCAGGAGACCAAGGAGGGTTGAACAAAAAAATCGTGCAAGGCCCTACTTCGTTCTTTAGGGGTCTGTGGCCCCAGAAAAAAGAGGTCTTACACGATACTCTTCAAGATATCACAGAGTTTTTACTCACGCAAGTTGGCCTGGTGGAGGCCGGAAAGAAGCGGATCGAAAGGCCCATATCTATAGAGTGAAGGCCATTTCACACCTTGGCCCAAGGGAAAAAATGGAAAACAACCAGTGCTATCCAACTTTGGAAAAAAACAGATGCACATGTAAAAAATGATCAGGTTGTCTCGGGTGGAACCGCTTTCATAGAGAGCGCAATGCGGCGGCGGGGAATGTCGACTTCTAGTACAGTCACTTTGACTTGTTGATTGACCTGGACGACCGTATTGGGATCGCTGATAAATCGATTGGCGAGTTGACTGATATGCACGAGGCCATCCTGGTGCACCCCGAGATCGACAAAGGCACCAAAGGCCGTCACATTGGTGACCACACCGGTCATGATCATGCCGGGTGTGACCTGCTCAATGGATTGCACGTTTTCGTCAAATCGTACGGCTTCAAACTGCTGACGTGGGTCACGCCCTGGCTTGGCCAATTCGGTCAGAATATCCGTTAACGTCGGTTTGCCCACGTCTTCTGTGATGTAGCGATTGAGATCGATGGTTCGTTGGCGGTCAAGGTCGTTCATCAAGTCCTTCACGGTACAGCCCAAGTCTTTGGCCATCCCTTTGACCACGGGGTATCGCTCGGGGTGCACCGCACTGGCATCCAACGGATTGTCGCCATCGGTAATGCGTAAGAATCCTGCAGCTTGCTCAAAAGCTTTGGCTCCCAGGCGAGGGACTTTCTTTAATGCCGTCCGGCCGCCAAAAGGTCCATGTTCCTGCCGATAGGTGAAGATATTCATGGCAAGTTGTGGACCCACACCCGAGACGGCGGTAAGAAGTTGCGGGCTGGCCATATTCACGTCTACCCCCACCCGATTGACGCAACTGATGACCACATCTTGAAGACGCTGTTTCAAGATGCCTTGATCGACATCATGTTGGTACTGCCCAACCCCGATGGCCTTGGGATCGATTTTCACCAGTTCGGCTAACGGATCCATGAGCCGCCGACCAATCGAGACCGCTCCACGCACCGTGATATCCTGGTCAGGAAATTCCTCACGGGCCACTGCGGATGCAGAGTACACAGACGCTCCGCTTTCGTTTACCATTACAATGGGAATGGAGGGTGGAATGTTCAACGTGCGGAGAAATGTTTCAGTCTCCCTGCCTGCCGTCCCATTGCCAATGGCGATGGCCTCAATTTGGAATCGTTTACACAATTCGGTCACCGTGCCCTCCGCTTTGGAGGCGCCTCCTGGTCCCTGATGCGGATAAATTACATCCGTATGACGCAAATTACCTTGCCGGTCGAGACAGACCACTTTACAGCCGGTGCGAAACCCCGGATCGATGGCCAGCACCGCCTTCTGCCCCAAGGGTGAGGCCATCAAAAGTTGCTGCACGTTTTGCGCAAAGACCTCAATAGCTGTCTGATCGGCGCGGGATTTAGCCAGCAGACGGGCTTCCGTTTCCATTGCGGGTGACAGGAGCCGGGTAAAACTGTCTTGGATGGCCACGGTCACCTGAGCCGATGCCGGCCCGTTTCCTTTCAAAAAGAGACGATTCAGGAGAGACAGCGCAGCAGTTTCCGGCACCGACACACGAAAGGTCAGAAAGCCTTCCTGCTCACCCCGGCGCATGGCCAGCACACGATGGGAGGGCGCCGTCGCCACCGGTTCTTCCCATTCGGCATAATCTCGATATTTGCTACCTTGGACATCTTTCCCCCGCACGCCGGTGGTCTTAAAGAGGCCTTGTTCCAAATACAGGGCGCGCATGGATGCACGAGCCTGCTGATCTTCGTTGATCCATTCGGCCATGATGTCCCGCGCACCAGCCAACGCGTCTTCTGTTGTCTCCACGCCCTGTTCTGGATTGAGATATTTCTCAGGTTCGGCCATGACATCTAATTTAGCATCTTGAGTCCAGAGGCTCTTTGCCAATGGTTCCAGCCCTCGTTCTTTGGCGATCATGGCCCTGGTGCGGCGTTTGGGTCGATAGGGTAAATACAGATCTTCCAGTTCCGTCATCGTGGTAGCCACTTGAATCTGGCTTTGCAAGATATCGGTGAGTTTGCCTTGTTCCCCCAGCGAAGCCAGAATGGCAACTCGACGTTTGTCTAATTCTCGCAGTTGGGTCACTCGATCCCGAATGGACGTGATGGCGACTTCATCCAACCCACCTGTTATTTCTTTGCGGTAACGTGCGAGAAACGGCACCGTGGCTCCATCATCCAAAAGTTCCACCGTGGACGTCACCTGCTTGACCGCCACATGCAGTTCAGTGGCAATCGTCTCGTCATGATTTGCTGATGTCATTGTGTCATTCGTATGAGTCTTCACCCTCACCCCCACCCTCTCCCTCAAGGACGAGGGAGTTTTGAAATGTCTTTGTTGAAAGTTAAGAAACTAGCGAAATTCCAACCCTAAGGGCTCGCGAAACAATA
>CBDUWS010000246.1:0-3586 GCA_965370985.1 uncultured bacterium | reverse complement strand
AGTAAGGGGTCAGACTCGAAATAATTAAACATTAACATTTAATTATTTCGAGTCTGACCCCTTACTGGAAGAAAGAATGAAATACGGGAAAATTGAGGGTTAACACCAGTCGCCGGTTTTACAGGCTTTGGTGTTAGCGGATGCTAGTGCTGAAGGTTTTGTAGTCTGGGTTGGTGGAGCGGATTGAGAATCGCACCAAGTTCCGATGGTACAAGACGATGGGGTAGCCGTCTGTTCGGTTAGCGCGGTTGTTTGAACTTCAGGGGTGGCGATATCAGGCAATACGCCAGCATTGGCGAAATCAGGATTGTCCGGTGCTAAGGGAAGTGTGGTACCCGCAGAGGCAGAAATAATAGAGGAGTTCTCCTGTAGCAAGGGATTTTTGGGAAGCGAAGCGAGCAGAGTGGGATGATCCTTATGAAGCGAGGCCAAGAGTGATTGAGCTGGTGAATGATGGGGACTGTTGGGGTATTGTCTGATGAGCGCGACAAGCCATTCTTGAGTCCATTCTTCAATTCCCAATTCCTGGTAGGTTTTCGCCAGCTGAAACATGGCTTCTCCAGTTGTCTCCAATTCCGGGAATTCGTTGATGATTTTTTCGTACCGATGAGCGGCGGCCAGATATGACCCTCGCTTGTAATAAAATTTCCCAACCATCAGATGTCGCTGAACGAGCTGTCCCTTGCACGTCAGAATGGTTTCTTTAGCTTCGGCTTCGTATCGACTTGCCGGAAAATTTATAAGCAATTTTTCGAATCCTGAGATGGCGTTATTCAGTGGCGCTGGGTCTCGGTCGACGGTTCGAAATTGTTTGTAATGGCTCACGCCGATTTTGTATTGGGCGTAGGGGGCTAGGGTATGATTCTGATGGAGGTCCAGGAAGTGTTTGTATTCAACGATGGCTTCCGCATAGGATTCTTTGTCAAAAAATGATTCGGCCCGTTTCATAATCACATTGGGGTCGTAACTCATTTCGATGGAATCGCCGACAAAAATTTGTTCGTCGGTGGGCGAGACAAAAACTTGTTCGTCGGCGGGCGAGACAAAAACTTGTTCGTCGGTGGAAGAAGGGTCTTGTGAGGAAGTATCCGTTGAATCAGGTGTGGACGAACATCCAACAAAGAATAGGATCATGCTCAGAACGAGGAGCCAGACAGCATGTCTGCTATGTGTAATGTTTAGCAGGTAAGACATGTTCGAGTATGTGTGGAGTTTGGATCTCATTGATTGCGGATTGGCTTGAGATTGAAGCTTGTAGGTTACTAATGGTCAGTTATACAAGATTTGGACCAAGTGTGGAAAGTCTTGAGTTTCATAAATTTGCATCATTCTGTCGACGCAAGATAGTCTCATCTTTACCACACCTTCTTTTATAGCTTATGGGACAATCATTCTATTGTCCAATTCTTTACGTGGGTTCGCACAGCCATGATTCAGCCATTATCCAGAATTAGCGGAACCGGTTCAGCTCTTCCGGCTCGACGGGTTGAGAATCAGGAAGTGGCCAGTTTTTTGGGAAAGGACCCGTCGTATATTTTTCGGGTGTCGGGGATTCGGACGCGGTACTGGGCCGAATCGCAAGAAGATTGTTCTTTGTTAGCTGAACAGGCTTCTCGTCAAGCGTTAGATCGGGCAGGATTAACTCCCAATGACCTTGACGCGATTATTGTCTCCACCACCTCGCCGGATATGACGTTTCCTTCTACCGCCTGTTTGCTCCAGGCTCGCTTAGGAATTTCAGGGATCCCTGCATTTGACTGTTCGGCCTCCTGTTCGGGATTTCTCTATGGGCTGTCGATGGCGGATTGTTTTCTTCGTGCAGGGCAATTCAAGCGATGTTTAATTGTGGCTTCCGAAGTAAAATCACGCACGTTGGATCGTCATGATCTCAGCACGGCCATCTTATTTGGAGATGGGGCAGGCGCTGCTATTCTGGAGCGATCAACCGACCTTGATCAGGGTATTGTGAGCATTCGGCTCAATGCCGATGGGCAATATCATGATTTAGTCAAGGTTGCCGGTGGCGGCTCTCGTCAGCCGTTATCTCAAGCTGTTCTGGACAATCGGTCGCATACCCTACGAATTCAAGGGTCGAAGTTATTCCGGATTGCCATCCGGAAATTACGCCAAGCCATACGCGAGCATGTGGAAGAAGCAAAGTGGGAGATGTCTGATCTGGATCAGGTTATCTTTCATCAGGCCAATGCTCGAATGATCACACATTTGTGTCGAGCTCTTAAGATTTCCTCTGACCGTTGTGTGGCCATCATGGAAGACGTGGGAAATACCTCCTCGGCATCATTGCCAATGGCCCTTGATTTTGCCAATCGTCACCAGCGTTTGAAGGATGGGAGTCAAATCCTGCTAGGTGCTTTTGGAGGCGGGTTGACCTGGGGGACGGCCTTGATTCGTTGGGGTTGAATTCTGGTGAATGGGTTTTTCTCTTAATATGGCGGAAATGGCATTAGTAAAATGGGGTTCAGATTTGAGAGTTTGGATGATAGATTGCCCTTTCATGTCATGCTAAAATATCCCGTGCAACGAAATTAACCAGGGAAGGAGTGTGCTTTGAAAATATATTTAGCTAATCCGAGAGGCTTTTGCGCCGGTGTAGACCGGGCCATAGAAATCGTCGATTTATCCCTGAAAACTTACGGGGCACCCATTTATGTCCGGCACGAAATTGTGCATAGCCGGCATGTCGTGGAATCTCTTCGGGGAAAAGGAGCAATCTTTGTTGAAGAACTCGATGAGGTGCCGGATGGGGCTATTGTCATCTTCAGCGCCCATGGGGTGGCAAAAGTCGTTTGGGAAGAATCCAAACGACGAAATCTCAAGGTCATTGATGCGACGTGTCCATTGGTGATTAAAGTCCATAATGAAGTCAATCGGGATTATACTAATACGTATGAGTTGATCCTCATTGGTCATGCGGGACATCCAGAGGTGGTGGGGACGCTTGGGCAGGTGCCGGACAAGTTTCATTTAGTATCTTCTGTGGCAGATGTCGAAGCGTTGGTCGTGGAAAATCCTCTACATTTATCGTATGTGACCCAAACGACTTTGAGTGTGGATGAATGCCGGGATATTGTTGCAGCGCTTCATCAGCGGTTCCCCGGTATTAAAGGCCCCCAACAAGAAGATATTTGTTATGCCACGCAAAACCGCCAAAATGCGGTCAAAGAGTTGGCCCGCTTTGTTGATGTGATTCTCGTGATTGGGTCTCCGAATAGTTCCAATTCCAATCGATTACGGGAATTGGGTGAGCGGTGTGGTATCACGTCCTATTTGATTGATTCCTATCAAGACATTCAGCTTTCATGGCTGGAAGGGGTAAAAGCTGTAGGTATTGCGGCTGGGGCATCAGCTCCTGAAGTCCTCGTCTCCCAAGTCATTAAATTCTTGAAAGAGCAAGGAGCTGAAGGTGTTGAGGAACTGACCGTTGTCGAAGAAGATGTCGAATTCCTTCTTCCGAAGGAGTTGTTGATGGCTGACAGATCAAAATAATTTTTGTTGATGTGTCTTTTTTCCATCGCAGGATGTAGGACCCGTCTTTCTGAGTTTTTCCTTCCGTACTTTTCAGAAA
>CBDUWS010000245.1:0-3597 GCA_965370985.1 uncultured bacterium | reverse complement strand
CCGCAGGCCATCAATATCCAAAACAAATAGGCCAGACTTCCGGCAAACATGTAATCAAACAGGTTGCGGCAGAAGAATCCCACTAAGACAATTCCCAAACATAGCTTGAGGGTTTCTGAGTCGGTTAGATTTTTTCGATTTATTTTTGGGAATAATTCCGTCCCCAAACGAATAAATACCCACACAAACAACACTAAGCCGGGAATCCCGCTCCCGACACCCACCATCAATGGCGTATTGTGCAGAGACATCAGTTTTTCACCCATCGGGGAATCGACCAAAACAGGTCGAAAAATATAATTACCATATCCAATTCCCACAATAGGATGATTGATCATTTGGTCAACTCCTAACTTCCATACTTGGATTCGGGCTTCTAACGTCCAAGAATGTAACGTATCTGTCTGATATCCCATCCTGGAAATCCCTATGATGGCAACAGGCACAAGAATAATTCCAAGAATGCAACTGATGAAGAGAACGCGGCGGCGAGTGACAAGCCCCCAGGAGAAAAGTTGCGCCACAGAAGCCAACCAACCAGCTCGGGTGTAGGAAGCAGCCTGCGCGAGTAGCGCAAGCACCACTGTACAAAATGAAAAGATTTTCCCCCACCACAAACGGGAGGCCAATCCACAATACACAACAATCGGCGTCGAAAGAACCAAATAGGTGCTCAACCAATTATAATCTGATCCCGGAGCAATCGCTCGAATGTTTCGATCCTGCCAATTCCCCCCTCGATCAATAAAATCTCCCAGCGCAAATCCCGATAACAGCAATGTTCCAATAAGGACTCCCAGGAATACATTCTGTGAATGACTTCTTCCCCCGATAACGTCCAACCACTTGCATGAGAGACTGTTACGTTCCCCCTGCTGTCTCTGGGAAATCTCACGCATGACAGACACAGCCCAATAAAAGACTAGGCACTGGGCAACAAGTTTTCGCCATTCCACAAAACTATATTCGGGATTTAAAGAGAATGGAATGGTCAGAAGAACCCACGTTAAGAAAAGAAATAAGGGAAGATCAATTGGCGTTCGAATTCTAAGGTCTTTTCCTTCAAGCCATCTCGCTACAAGGGCTAATCCCAAAAGGAAGAAAAAAAGAATTTCTTCTACATGGAATAAACCCGGGAAAAAACTAAAAACTGTGAGAAGAAATAAACCTCCCCCTTGTATCGTCCAGACCCCATGAGAAAAAGAAGAAAAAAAAGACGTATTCCTCAGAAGGAATCGAGATTGTGTAAACAGACAATGACCCTCATTCTATTTTTCAGTTGTTCTAATAAAAACATCCTTGTCTTCTATAAGGGGCACCTCTACAAACTAATGATTTTTCAAATTTCGCATCCGTAAACCATTGAAATCATTGGCACCAAAATTTTGATGTTGGGGTTTTTAGAGGTGTCTATAATCCATTGCTTAGTTGATGTGTTTCAATTTTTCCTGTATTTCCTGGGGGAAGTATTACAATCCTCGTGAAATAAGGTCATGAAGATGAATCATTCCAATAACTTTTTCTTGACGGTCTAGGACGGGCAGCACGGAAATCGGCTTTTCGCGTTTTTCCATAAATTCCAGCGCAGTGACGGCTTTTTCATCAGCATAGACCAAATTTGGTTTCGCATTCATCACTTCAGCGATAGCCATCGCAAACAAGTCTTGTCCTTCTTCCAACGTACGTCGAATATCAAAATCGGTAATTATTCCAAGAAGCCTTGATTGATCATCAATGACAGAAACAGCCCCAGCTCGCTTGCTGGTCATCTCACAGAGCATCGTCCGAATGGACTGTGACAAATCAATGACCGGATTGGCCTCACCTTTGCGCATGCAATCGTCAACCGTCAAAAGCAACCGCTTCCCTAATTGGCCACCAGGGTGAAATAAAGCAAAATCATCGGGTTGAAAATTTCGAAGCTTCATCAGAGCCATGGCAATGGCATCCCCCAAGACCAAAGCAGTCGTGGTACTACAGGTAGGAGCCATGTTCAGGGGACAGGCTTCTTCTTCAATGGGCGTGATAAGGACAAGATCACTCCCGCGCGCAAGCGTTGACTCAGCTTTGGTGGTGATGGAAATGATCCGTGCTCCTATCTTCCGAATAAAAGGAAGCAAAGCCAGTAGCTCTTCACTTTCTCCCGACTTCCCGACTGCAATCACAATATCGTCTTTGGCAACAATTCCAATGTCGCCATGCATCCCTTCAGAACCATGGAGAAACACTGCCGGGGTCCCCGTGGAAACCATCGTCGCAGCAATTTTGTTCGCGATGAGCCCAGATTTCCCCACCCCCATGAGGATGACTTTCCCTTGACAAGCCTGTAACATTCTGACGGCTTCTTCAAAGCGAGAGCTCAAACTCTCTTCCAAATGGGTGAGGGCCCTCGCCTCCAACCGAATGACTCGACGAAGTTCTTCCAGAATATCCATGCGCCTACTTTTTCATGTACTTAGTGAAAAATAGATCTGAGGCCAACCAAACCATCAATTGAGAGTCATGCTGCATGTTGAAAAAAATCAGATAAAAATAGGAATTTCGAACGCCCAGGTTCAACCTGCCACCCGGGAGGGAAGAGTATAAAAACGCCACGAGGGGAAAACTGTTTCACCAGTTTCAGGAATGGAACATCTCCGCTATAGAGTGCCCGTAGGAAAGATACCAATGAATACACCAATTCGTTATTTTGGTCAAGTCTGGCAAGGGGAATGACAATTTGGCAATCAGTAAAGAAACCGCTCGTCAAACCCTTTGCTTCCTCTGTCCAATTTAAAAAAAAGGAACAGCCTCCTGACAATGGCCCCTCCAAAATTTAAGAGAGCACCTCGCCTCTCTATAAGAACAACCCAACAGATTAAGCAAATCTACCAAGCTCTCGACTATGAAGCCCTCGGGCCGATTTATTGCGACGAAGGCGGAGACGCGTTTTGGGAAGATCGCCGAGGGCCATGTCAGAAATTGGGGATCACGATTGCCAAAGCCCTCCGAGGCCGTTTACCACCCTTGGGACAGAGTTTATACGTAGGGGCCGGAGTTCCAGAAATTCCCGTTTTACTTATGGAACGCCTGGAATTGAATCGCACGGTCTGTCCCTATAATCTTCGGCAGGGGGAAGTGGATATCCTGAACCAAGCCGGCGGAGAAAGCGGCATACCATTTTGCTGTGGCTCAGCGGAGTCTGCATCAGGCACGTTTGACCATCTATGGATCGTCAGCGTCTTGAATGACCCGGAAGAATTCCCCAATCTGTCAGTGCTTTTTTCCTATGGACGTGCGGACCCTCTGGCCTTTGACACATCAGCCTTTTCAACCGAACGGGAGACGGGAATTCGATTATTCGCGAATTGCATGGCCAAACTGACCAGGCCAGGATGGCTCACCACCTCGGTGGAAGAAATTCCCTGGGTTGAGCACTGGTGCCAAACCCACCATCGACCGTACTACATCGAAGAAACTACCTATCCGACAGCCCTCGTAGGAGATCCGATATGTTTTATTCGAATCCAATAACTAATGCCGTAAATTTTCTTTTTTCTTATATGAGACTGTTGAATATCTCTATCCCATGGCACATACATGCCCTTGGAGAAATAG
>CBDUWS010000244.1:0-3600 GCA_965370985.1 uncultured bacterium | reverse complement strand
GGACCGCTGAGACACTTTTGTAGCCGATTCTTCCTAAGTCCGACAGGCTCCTAGGCAGGGGATCGAAATGCGAGTGGTGATTGCCGCGGGTGGAACCGGGGGACATATGTATCCAGCTATTGCGTATGCCAAAGCCTTTCAACTGCATGATCCGGGAGGGCATATTCTGTTTGTGGGAACGGGCAAGGCCGTTGAAAAAAATATTCTCCGCCAAGAAGGATTTCCCGTTGAGCCCATTCAGGTGGAAGGTGTTGTCGGGCGGAGTGTCATGAGCATGGTTCGCGCATTCTGGCTTCTCCCCAAATCTATTTGGCGGGCCATACAGATTCTAAGGTCACAAAAAGCGGATTTGGTCATAGGAACTGGCGGGTATTTTAGTCCACCTGTGGTCTTCGCAGCCTGGCTGCTTCAGATTCCGCGAGTGTTGTTGGAACCCAATGCCATGCCGGGATTGGCAAATCGCGTATTAGGGCCGTTGGCCAACCGTGTCTTTTTGTCCTTTGAAAGTGCCAGGCCTTTTTTCCCCTCATCCAAAGTGAAGACCATTGGAACACCGATTCGCCAGGCCTTTGTCTTGGATCACCCTCCGGCGCCTCCTCAAACCCTGGCGCATCTGTTGATTTTTGGTGGGAGCCAAGGTGCTCATGCGATTAATTCCGCCATGCTCGACGCGGTTGAACGATCACCGATCATCCGTGAATCTGTGACCCTGACCCATCAAACGGGTGCGGATGACTATGAACGAGTTCGGAGAGGATATGAAAAGCTTGAAATGCAGGCTGATGTTCAGCCCTTTTTGTTTGATATGCCGAAGGAATTGGCCAAAGCGGATCTCGTGATTTGCCGCGCGGGGGCCAGCACACTGGCGGAGTTAGCCGCCTATGGCAAAGTGGGCATTCTGATTCCTTTTCCTCATGCGACGCATAATCATCAAGAAATGAATGCGAGGTGCATGGAAGAGTCGGGCGCGGCGAGAATGTTGCGTCAGTCGGATTTGAGCGGACAGAGATTGGCAGAAGAAATCGAACAAATGATGCGAGACATTCCAGGCTTGCAAGCCATGGCGCGGAGAAGTTGGGAAGCGAGAAAAGTTCACGCCACCGAGCAAATGGTTAGCGAATGTCTCTCTCTGGTTCATAACTAAAAATAGTAAGTCTTACAGATTGGTCGATGAGAAGATTCCAAAGAATACACAAGAAATCATGGACCAAACATTCAACTTTAATGATGAGGGATTCATGCAGGGAATGAAGGGAATGTGCGTCAAGCGATGACACAGGTAACTGGCGATGTTGACCCTCTTATTTACCACGAATGTGGGCTCATCCGCATGCTGGGCTCGAAAACTCGTGGAATGAGCCAGGAGACGGTCACCAGACAACAATCAGTCTTCTCTGTCGCAATCAAGTTGGGATGGATGACGCTCATAGCTTCTTCCCCTACCTCTGGGAGTCTAGGAAATTATGTTCCGAAAAATTCAGCACATTCATTTAGTCGGAATCGGTGGCAGCGGCATGAGTGGCATTGCGGAAGTGCTCCTCACGTTAGGCTATAAAGTTACGGGTTCTGATACAGGGTATTCCGACAGTATTCGCCGGTTAGAAGAAATGGGTGGAACCGTGCATATCGGACATCACGAATCGCATATTGAAGGCGCACAGGTCGTCGTGATGTCATCGGCTATTGCCATCTCCAACCCGGAAATTCGCGCGGCACGAGCCAAAGTGATTCCGGTCATCCCTCGGGCAGAGATGTTGGCCGAATTGATGCGTTTGAAGTTCGGTATTGCCATTGCTGGTGCCCATGGCAAAACCACAACAACGTCCATGGTGGCTTCGATTTTGGCTGAAGCTGGGCTTGATCCTACGTTTGTCGTGGGGGGGAAAGTTAATGCCATGGGGACTCATGCCAGGTTGGGGCGCAGTGATCTTCTCATTGCCGAGGCGGATGAAAGTGATGGGTCATTCTTGCGTTTGTCTCCTTCCGTCGTTGTGGTTACCAATATGGACCGGGAGCACCTCGAGCATTATGGAAGCATGGAGCGACTTCAAGAAGCGTTTTTGGAATTTATTAATAAAATCCCGTTTTATGGGGCGGCGATTCTCTGCGCAGATGATCCCTGGATTCGTGGCCTTTTGCCTGGTGTGGTGAAACGCTACCAGACCTTTGGTATAAGTGATTTTTCGGGTGTGCTGACGCCTGATTTATTCGCCACAGACATTGAACCTAAAGCGCTGGGCGTAGAATTTCGTGCTCATTATCGTGGGCAAAAAATTGGGCCGTTTCGGATTTGCATTCCCGGTGTCCACAATGTGTCGAATGCGTTGGCGGCGATCGGTGTGGCTTTGGAATTAGATGTCCCGGTAGATTTGATCCGATCGGGCCTGGCGGCGTTTTCCGGTGTGGAACGCCGATTTCAAATTCGAGGCGAAAAAAACGGGATTATGGTCGTGGATGACTATGGACATCATCCCACCGAAGTTCGTGCGACGTTAGCGGCGGCACGAGCCACTTGGTCTCGGCGTGTGGTGGTTGTCTTTCAACCACACCGATATTCCAGAACGAGGGATCTGGCCGAGGATTTTGCCAAAGCCTTTGAACAAGCCGATGTGGTCTATGTCTTGGATATTTATGCAGCGGGGGAAGAACCCATCCCAGGGGTGAGCGGTCAGACGCTTGTGGAAAAAATCAGCGGGGCTGGTCATCCTGCAGTCCATTGGGTCAATGGTGATCCCGGGCTGATTAACCGGTTGCGAGATGAACTGCGGGAAGGCGATGTGCTGTTGACACTAGGTGCAGGCGACGTTTGGAAGATTGGCCAAGAGCTATTAGCGGGCTAATAGGGGAGTATGGTGAATGGCAACGTGCGAAGGATGTCATGGTAAGGGCCGAGAGACCGAGACCCACTGTGCCCATGCTTCGTCGCGCCCTGCTTCATATACAGGGAGACATTCGGTGGCAAGAGCCATTGGCCCCTCTTACCTCCCTTCAAGTTGGAGGCCCAGCCGATGTCTTGGTTGTCCCTTCTGACGTAGAGGATGTCGTTCATGTGGTACGTGGTGCACGATTAGGCAAGATTCCTCTTACGGTATTGGGTGGAACCAACGTGGTCGTTCGAGATAAGGGCATTCGTGGCATTGTGATGAGTTTAAAGGCATTAACCAACATCTACGAAGAAGGCAACCAATTGGTCTACACGCAGGCTGGCGTCAGGTTGCCGCGACTGATGCAATTTGCCCTTGGCCGGAAACTGTCAGGTATGGAATGGGCCGCAGGGATTCCGGGAACCGTGGGTGGTGGTGTCGCCATGAATGCGGGGACCCGTTTAGGAGAAATGCAAAACGTCTTGAAAGCCGTGGATTTGGTAACGATCCATGGCAAGCGGAAACGAGTGGAGGCTAGCACACTTTCATTTATGTATCGCAAGACGATACTCCCCAAAGGCATCGTTGTGGGGGCCTGGTTGCAATTGACGACTGCCCTGAAAGGAACCATCCAATCTGTCACGAAAGACTATCTGCATTACCGAAAGACCACGCAACCCTTGACCCTGCCAAATGCCGGATCGGTTTTTAAAAATCCTATCGGAGATTCGGCAGG
>CBDUWS010000243.1:0-3610 GCA_965370985.1 uncultured bacterium | reverse complement strand
CACATGATCATACGCATTGTCGTATTCTATCCGGATGGGTCGGGGCATAAACCAACCATTAACGAATCTATATCATAAAGCACGCTTCCTGACCCCTAAGCTGGCTCCTAAACAAAGATGAAAGGAATTTTTAGTTGACCAGTTAATTAACCGGTTATATACTATGAATTAAAAGATGGAGGAGTGATGGTGATGGAGAGTTATGTCGCGTCGACCGAACTAAAGTCGAAATTATCAGAATATCTGAGGCGCGTTGAGTCTGGACAGTCATTTTTTGTCACGGTGCGTGGCACCCCGATCGCTCACATTGAGCCTATTCAGGAGCAAGTCCCCCTACGTGAAGCCATTGACTACATGGATAAGGTAAAAAAAGATGCCCCTCGCCTCTCCAGTAAAAAACTGCGCCTTATGCGACATGAGGATCAGAAGTGAGTTGCGTGTTAGACAACTCGGTCGCAATGCGATGGTTTTTTGAAAGCCCGAAAGCGTCCGACAACACCTACGCGTTGACCGTCCGGAAGGAAATTGAAAAGGGATTACAATCGTTTGTTCCTCCTATTTTCATGTATGAAGCAGGAAATATCCTCATCAAAATGGGGAAGGCAGGAGATGCTACGAACCAGTCCCTACGGGCATTGCAAGCCTTAGTGAAGGAACCCGTATACTCACAGGCATTGGCGTTTGAATCTGCAAGGGTGGCAAGCGAGTATAAGCTCACGACGTACGATGCGAGTTATCTTGCATTGGCCATGTTCACGACAAGCTCGATTGCGAGTTTAGATACAGATATGGTGAAAGCCGCTCGAAAAATGGGGATTGCGATCACGGGAGCAACGTTGTGAGGCATCCTTCTCGGAATCTCAAACATGGTGTGCCTTGAATTCAAGAATGTTTCGGGTAAGACCTGAGCCACCAAGACCTTGTCTTTCACCTCCGGCAGTTTGCCCTGACGCACCCAGTTGATAAATTCTTGCTCACCGAGCACTGCGGCCGTATGGCTTCTGTCGTAAAATTCCTTAATGTCGTCGTCTAGGCCTGCCTCAACATACGTCCGATACCCGTGGTACTTCTGATGAAGGCCGAGCATTTCATAGATAAGCTCGCGATGTAACCATGGAGGTTCTTTGGTGTGATTTATATACGTGGGATAGCTTGACCGGCGATAGGTGTCGAGCGACTTTACCAGTGGCGGCTTCGTCTCAATGGGATTCCGATGAATATAGCGTGCAAGCGGCAGGAACTAGCGATCCTTATCGACCAAGATGGTTTGATACCGTCCTCTGAATAACGGATTAGGTGTGCTTCAAACGGTTATACCGTTGCGTATAGACGCCGTTGCTATGGCGCATAGCGCGGCCGAGGTTTCCGTGAGGCGTGTGAAGGAGGAGATGATCATGATTCCCCATCAAGCCTTACCCATGAATCACCAATCCTAATCGGTCATGAGCTTCAGCCAGGGTAGCAAGAAACGCATGGTCATCCGCGTCAGTAGGAAAAATACATGGCCGGCGACGTCCACGATTCAACACATGATCATACGTACTGTCGTATTCAATCCGGATGGGTCGGGGCATGACCCATCCATAAACGAGTCTCTATCCTAAAACATGCTTCCTGACCTCTACACTCAGGTTGGTTGGTCATTATCTTCATGATGTTCTTCTTCGTCTTGGGAATATGATTTGACATCTCCCGATCCTCATTAAAAGAACATCATTTATTCTCTCTACGACGGGCTCCGATGATACGAGGTCTGTCCCGCCTCGGGTCCATAGCCGCTTTCCTTTGTGCCGTCTTACGTTGCCACCTGCTGGTCTATCGGGTCTCCCAACCCCCGTTATTGAAAGCTTATCTCAGTCTGGCTATGGGAATTTTGAAAAAAGCCGCCAGCGGCGTTCTCGCCATTTTGCCGTGCTCACGTACTCCATGTACGCTCCGCGCGTCGAAATGGCTGCGGCCTTGCTGGACGGACTTTTTTGAACATTCCCTCCAGCTGATGATGGCTGTCTCCTCTTGGGCCTGTATTTGCCATGGGAAGGAAATATTCAACAGTCCCGCTATACAAAAAAAAGAGCCTTTTGAGAATTTACCTTGAAAGACTCTTTGAAATTCCTCTCGTCTGTCTGTTGGTTACGTCTGAACCAAAATGTTGCGGCAACGTACGCTTATATAAAATTTATGTCAAGCGAATGTTTGTGATAGCACGACATGGATGTTTCCTTGGAACACTGGCCCAGAATGGCGTGTGTCGGTTCGGGAACGGAACCGGAATCAGGGTGAGATTAGGCTGTCTGCAAGAACTCGTTGATGCGAGCCGGGGCCTTTGGTGGGGCGTGGGTGGGTAAGCCCAGGTGGCCCAACATCTTGATGATCACCGCGGGATCTGCAATGGCCGCGATGAGCGTGAAGGGGCCGCCGCACTGTGGGCAGGCGGACCGACCACGGTTGGGGTTGCCATTTTGTGGACGCGCTTGAATCTATTGTTTAAGGGTATTACAATTATAAGTATTACTTTACGCGACGGGAGGGAATGTATGCGATTGACCACTAAGGGCCAGGTGACTATCCCATTGAATATCAGGAAGAAACTGGGATTGACGAGCCATTCAGAAGTGGAATTCGTGGAAGAAAAAGGACGGGTCATCGTCAAAAAAGCTGAGAAAGGTCAGCCTCCTTCAAGGTTTCGGGCACTTCGCGGCCGTGCCAATGTGCGAATGACCACTGAGGAGATTTTACGTTTAACTCGTGATGCATGATGAACGGCGTATTGGTCGATTCCAATATCCTTCTTGATGTGTTCTTGGATGATCCCCAATGGGGCACATGGTCGGAAGAACAGTTGGCAAAGTATGCCGCCGCACATCATTTGTACATTAATCCAATTATTTATTCAGAAATCTCGATTGGGTTTTCTCGTATTGAGGATTTGGAGCTCACCTTGATAGATGGCGGATTTACCATGCAGCCCCTCCCTAAAGAAGCTCTCTTTCTAGCCGGTAAGGTCTTTCTTCAATATCGCAGACGGAAAGGTGTCAAACGATCTCCTCTGCCAGATTTTTACATTGGTGCGCATGCGGCCGTGGAAAACCTCACCTTACTCACTCGCGATCCGAGGCGCTACCGAACATACTTCCCCCACCTCGTTATGGTCGAGCCCTGAATACCACAGGAAAAAGAGGTTTTGCTGCTCTTTGTGATTGCTACACGGGCAGGCATCGAATTGCGGAAAGACGGAGAGGGCTTTCCATGTCACCGTACGACCCAGGGGAATAAGAATTTTAAAAGGCCTTTTTGGCTGAAAAGGGGGCAGGTTGCGGAAAAGGGGTCAGGTTACGTGCTTGATGATATAGTGCTTAATTCACTGCAGAGTCTTCCCGAAGTCCGGGTTTTCGTTCTTGCGCTTCCATAATTCTGGGTCGTGAGAAAATTCGCGGATCCCACATTGGACAAACCACATGAACGCATGATGTCCGCCAAGCGATTCCCCCCGAACTGCTGATGGTGGGATCTTCCATCGCTGCAAGGGGCCGCCGCACTGGGAACAGCTGGTGCGGCCGAGGGGGATCGCAGGCCTCATTGAATGATTCACAATAGCTCTTGTGACGGACAA
>CBDUWS010000242.1:0-3623 GCA_965370985.1 uncultured bacterium | reverse complement strand
GATAGAAGAGAAATGATATCACGCTAAGAATCGGCATCCAATTCCATATTCCAATAGAGATAATCTCGCCAACTTTCTGGAGCATTCCGAATTCCGATCATCAGGGTTAATCGTGGGGTCCATCTTGGCTTGACCGGGACCTTCAACAACTTCAACCCCGCTTCTTTGGGAGTTCTGCCGCTTTTCCGATTATTGCATCGCCAACAAGCCGTCACGATATTTTCCCAAGTTTTTCTCCCGCCCTTCGCAATTGGAAGGACATGATCAAAAGTGAGTTCCTCGCTTGGGACCTTTTTATAACAATATTGGCAGGTATACCGATCACGGGTGAAAATATTGATCCGTGAGAATTTGACCGCATGATGCCGGGATCGTAATTTGACAAAATTTAGCAGCCGCATGACGGAGGGCAGCTTAAAAGAAATCGAGACTCCCCGAATGTCACGATCATGAAATTCAAGGACCTCAACCTTCCCCTGCCATAACAAATTAATGGCTTTTTGCCAATTTACAACCCGTAAGGGTTCATAGCTGGCATTCAGCAATAGAGTCATTTCCATAATTCGCCGTTCACGAAATATAAGAAAATCGACAAACCGCTTTTCCTATATCATTCGGGAATGAAAAGAATCAAGAGAGACGTTTTTCCAGTTGTTGCCTTCACACGAAGTTGATATATTAAGGGTTTTGCTCTGCCACGACCTCCATGTCATCAAATTTCATCCCTATCGCCAATATTGAAGACCTTCCACCCGGCACATGCAAAAGCATTGAGACCAAGGATTGGGGCATTGCCCTCTTTAACCTAGATGGTCACATCTTTGCACTTGATAACACCTGCCCCCATGCCGGTGGCCCTTTAGGAGAAGGAACCATAGAAGGAGAACACATCGCCTGTCCGTGGCATGGCTGGAAATTTCATATCCCCACCGGCGTCTGTCAGAAAAATCCCACCCCAAGTTGGAATGTGATCTGTTATGACGTGCGCGTGGTGGAGGGTACTATCCAAATTGCCCTACCCTCTCAAAACCCGTAGGTAATAGAGAAATTTCTTCTCCGTGCGGAAGTGGTGGCAAATTTTCAAAAGGCATGAACTGTTGTGCCGCTAAGGAAATTACGCGAATAGACTTCTCCTTCACATCGACTCGCCAGGCAAACTCCCGTTCGATCCATTCGACCGACCCCTTTTCTCGAACAATTTTCCGCACGACATATTTACCATTTTTTTGAAGAGCCACTTGCCATTCTTCCTCTCGATGAGGAACACCGTCCGCTTCTAATTGATCAACAAAAAGTTGGAGCTCTTGCTCCAGGGTATACCCCTCTCGGGACAAATGCTTTTTAACCAATTCCAAAGCTTCTCCAGCCAAAGGATCGGTGTCTTGCAAGCGAGACACAGTTGGCTGCATGGAACTATACAGTATCCACACCCCTACTCCGAGCAGCAATACCACAACGACTCCTAAAGTCTTTTTAATCTGATCTTTCACAACACATATCCAATCTTGTCTTGCGTGTATTGAATTTTAATGATGAGGTGAATTATTTTGTTATACCATAAGTATATGGCAGATGGCTGATTCTTACTTAAAGCTTAAAACACCTAAGATACTATGCCAACGTCTCAGGTGCCGAAACCATCTCGCCCTCGGTCAACCCTACCGCACCATATCCTTGACAATCTTTTTCAAAATAAAAATAAGCCGCTGATTATCACGCTTCAGGCGAACAGCAAATCGGAGGGCCGCCTGCGTCACTCCAGAAAATGTCTGACAATTTCTAACCACGATCCCTTCATCCCGCAGTCGAACCACAATGTCTTCCGTCACAAGATCATCGGCTATTTCCACCATCACGAAATTGGCTTGAGATGGCATGACTCTCAGGCCAGGGACCGTCCGCAAATCTCTCAAAAATCGATCGCGTTCCTGTTGCATAAACCTTTGGCTCCGGAAACGAAACCGTGAATCTTCTAGGGCCGCCAAACCTGCGGCCTGCGCCACATGATTTACCGACCACGGGGGCAAGTGTTTCCGTATAGATTCGACCACGGCTGGTTCACTCGCGAGGTACCCGAGACGAATGCCTGGAATCGCAAAAAATTTGGTGAAGCTCCGAAGAATGATTAGTCGTGAGCATATTGAAATGTCTTTCAGGAGTGAATGTGAGGGGCTCCAATCCATAAAGGCTTCATCAACGATCATCCAACATCCAATCTGATTAACCTCTCCCACGATCTTCCGAAGATCTCGGAGTGCCATGCGCCGACCGGTGGGACTATTCGGATTACATACAAACACCGCAGAATTTTTCACAACATTCATACGATTCTTCCTATTGGAAGCAAGCCTCCATTCTTCAAGAACCACATGAAGCTTTTCAATGGGAGGGGCATACCGCTGAGCGGAAACCGCATTCACCCCTGTGCACCTGACACCGGCTAACTGGAGAGAATTTTCAAATTCCGAAAATGTGGGACCAACAATACAAGCATGACGCAGCCCAAGAGCTTTTGGAAGGATACGAATGATTTCTGCTGAGCCATTGCCCACCAGGATGGATTCTTCAGAAATCTTATGTTCATGAGCCAACTGCGCACGAAGATCTTCCGAATTCGGGTCAGGGTAATGCCGGCATCCATTAACCGCCTCACGCATTGCTTTCAAAACCGACGCAGACGGCCCTAACGGGTTCACACTCGCACTGAAGTCAATGAGGGTCTCAACGGGGCGCCCGAGCTGTTTGGCTACCTGATAGACTTGTCCGCCATGAATGGCCAGTTGATTTACCACACCACCACCATTATCAAAAACATCACCGCAAGAAGGAAGGATGCTAATCCTATTAACTGAAGAGCGAGGGGAATCAGAGAAGGAAGTAAAGGCCCGTCGAGATCCCCTAGCCTGGCTCTCTCCTCAACTAAGCCACCATACTCATTTACCCCACCCAACTGAACCCCAAGGGCTCCAGCCATTGCCGCCTCTGGCCATCCGCTATTCGGACTGGGATGTTTGCGCGCATCTCGCCAACAAATACGCCATGAGGCCTGGCTTCTTCGTAATCGTAGAGCAGCAGCCAAGCTGATACTCACAGCCGTCAGTCGTGCCGGGATCCAATTCAGAGCATCATCTATACGCGCCGAAGCCCATCCAATATCTCGATACCGTGTATTGCGATATCCAATCATCGAATCCAACGTGTTCACCGCCTTATACGCCATGGCTAAAGCCGGTCCGCCCAGCGCAAGATAGAAAAGCGGAGCGACGATACCATCGGAAGTATTTTCTGAAACAGATTCAATTGTCGCCCGAATAATATCAGGTTCAGAAAGATGCTCGGTGTCGCGTCCGACTAACTGACTCACTGCGAGCCGAGCCGCAGACAATCCATGTTCCGTCAGTGCCCGATAGACGCACATGGCATGGTCCCACAAATCCCGAGCCGCTAAGGTGGTGTACCCCAAGATGACCCATGTGACAATGCCGAGAGCCTCATTCAGGTGCTCCGCGTATCGAATCATTTCCCGAACAATGACATAAAATCCGCAAGGAAGCCCTAGACCCAGGACCGCTCCCGCCGCTCACTTTGTTAAAGGGCTCTGGCACAATTTGAAAATCAACCGG
>CBDUWS010000241.1:0-3635 GCA_965370985.1 uncultured bacterium | reverse complement strand
CACCGAGCATGGAGCATGTCGACTGACAGTATGCGCCACACTTCCCATGAGAAGCCGTCTCAGTCCAGTCAACCCCTTTGAACCCACAATCACTAAGTCGGCTTTCTGTTGCCTGGCGGCTTTTAAGATTTCCTGAGCTGCGTGCCCCAAAGCAATGCGTTCCTGAATTTTTAGCGTCGTGGAAGATAGCGCATCTCTCGTGTCTTTCAAAAGACGTACACCGGCGGAGCCACGATCCCCACACAGATCCTTAGCCAACTTGGTAAATTCGGTGCGACTCTTTCCCGCACTTCCCACTACCTGCCCTGTTTCATAAATCTGTTTTTTGAGCACATGAAGCAGCGTCACGGTAGTATCAACCGAAAATTCAAACGACTTCAGAACATCCACCGCTTTCCAGGCGTCGCGTGAGCCATCGGTCGCCAGAAGGATATTGAGGCTCGACCATGATTTGGCTTTCCGTGCGGTTGGTCGCCCGATGAGGACGGAACATGAGGCATCATTCAACACCCATTCACTCACACTACCCAGAAGAAGGCCGGAAATTCGAGACAGACCTCTTGAACCAATGATCGCCATATCAATCTTCTTTTTCTGAATGACGCTCAAAATTTCTTGTCCCGGGACACCGTTCACCACCATGGATTGAACCTGCAACGTTTCCGACGCAAACTGTTTTTCCAGTCGGTGAAGTTCTGAATGAACTGGCAGTGGAGGTTTCCCCGAATCGGCTAATTTCTTTTTATGCGATCGGCTTGAACTCGCTGCGGTCATCTCGTCGTCTAGAGTCGTGACATGCAGCATTATCAAGGTTGACCCGGCTGGCCACTTCAATTTTTGCAACAATTGAATCGCAGCTTTTGAGTCTTTGGATTGATCAATCGCTAATAACATTCGCATGAAATGATTCCTTCGGTTTATGGGAGATCCAGTAACGAAGTGTTTTTTCAAAACCAACTATGCCATAGATGATCAACCCCCATCCAATGATCAGCCACCACTCGGTTAGAGCTAAAGGTGCTGATCGAAAAGTCTGATTCATCCACGGCCAATAGGTAAACAGGAGTTGCAGCCCGATCATGAGAGTCACCCCGATCAATAACCACCGGTTGGAAAAACATCCGACGTGCCACATGGAGAACTCAAGCGATCGACAATTAAAGAGATAGAACACTTCGCCAAACACAAACATATTCACCGCAGCCGTTCGCGCAACTTCAAGGGGTTGGCCCTGCCAGAGTTCCCATTCAAACAACCCAAACGATCCAACCAATAAGAGGACCCCGACCATCCCAATTCGAAAGACCAGCGGGCCAGTGAGGATGGGGGTCTGTGGATCCCGAGGTGGACGTTCCATCAAGCCAGGCTCTTTAGCTTCGAAGGCGAGCATGAGCCCCAACAGCACTGCCGTGGTCATATTAATCCAAAGAATTTGGAGGGGGAGAATCGGCAACGTTATCCCGAAAAACACCGCGACCAAAATGACCAGGCCCTCTCCAATATTCGTGGGAAGCGTCCAGGTCACAAATTTTACGAGATTATCGAATACTCCACGCCCTTCCTCAATGGCGGCTTCAATCGACGAGAAATTGTCGTCTGTCAGCACTATGTCCGCGGCTTCCTTTGCGACTTCGGTTCCCATTTGACCCATCGCAATCCCAATATTCGCTTGCTTCAGGGCCGGCGCATCGTTCACGCCGTCTCCAGTCATCGCCACAATATGGCCCTGAGCCTGCAAGGCATCAACCAACCGGAGTTTTTGTTCGGGTGCCACACGAGCAAACACAGAAACCTGTTCCACCTGGTTGATCAGTTCAGCATCAGATAACGTGGCAATGTCATGGCCACTCAAGACTCGCAGGCCCTGCCCCGAAGGCGTCAGCCTCATCTGTTTGGCAATGGCCACAGCAGTACCCACATGATCACCCGTAATCATTTTGACTTGAATGCCCGCACGGTGGCAGGTCTGCACGGCTCGAATCGCTTCTGGGCGAGGCGGATCCATCATGCCCTGCAACCCTAAAAACACCAGCTCCCTCACATCATCATGCGAAATTGAGCATTGTTCAGATGGCAGCAGCTTGGAGGCAAACGCCAGAACGCGTAAGCCTTTTTCCGCCATCTCTTGAACTGCATGCTGAATCGCCTCTGCATCCACATCTACCAATACACCCGTGGGATCCAATGCTCTGTCGCAGCGCAGGACAATTCGTTCTGTTGCGCCCTTCACATACATCACCTTGGCGACTTTATCTGGTTGACCGTGCAACGTCGCCATAAATTGATCCTGTGACTCAAAGGGAATGGTATCAACACGCGGAAACTTTTGTGTCATCACACTGAAGGAGAGCCCAACTTTTTCGGCTACTGCTAGTAAAGCCCCTTCTGTCGGATCTCCTTCCACTCCCCAACCTCCATTCTTATGAACGAGGCGGGAGTCATTACACAGGAGTCCTGCCTTTGCGCATTCAAGCAACGTCGGATACGAAGGAGGATCGACAGACGTCTCATGACACTGAACTTCCCCAACCGGTGAATACCCTAACCCTGAAAATGAAAATAACTCATGACCCGCACTGACTACCTGCACTGTCATTTGGTTCTGTGTCAGAGTGCCGGTCTTATCGGAACAAATCACCGTGGTACTCCCTAATGTTTCCACGGCAGGAAGTTTTCGCACAATGGCATGGCGACGGGCCATACGTGACACCCCAATTGCTAACGTGATGGTCATGGCCGCAGGCAACCCTTCGGGAATAGCGCCTATAGCCAAAGCCACAGCCGCCATAAACATGTCAAAGGCCGTTTCCCCACGAAGCCACCCAACCAAAAAAGTTATCCCTGCCAATCCAATGATGACCCACAACAACACTCCACTGAAATTTCTAATTTTTCGAGTGAGTGGGGTTTCCAACACATCCGCCGATTCGATCAACTCTTTGATTCGTCCCATCTCGGTCGCGTCCCCGGTTGCCACGACCACGCCAAGACCCTGGCCCGCCGTCACCAACGAGGAGGAAATGGCCATGTTGGCTCGATCGGCCAACACCGTATCTTTTGGGAGCACATGAACCTGTTTCAAAACGGGAATGGATTCTCCCGTGAGAGCTGATTCATCAATCTGCAAATTGCGCTCATCCACCAGTCGAAGGTCAGCCGGGACTTTATCGCCGGCCTGCAATGCCACCAGATCGCCTGGCACAAGCTCCCCGACGGAAAGTCGCTGCTTGTGACCAGCCCGAATCACCGTGGTCATCCCCTCCATTGTTTGAGCCAACGCCTCAATGGCTTTCAACGCTTTTGATTCCTGGATATAGCCAATGAAGGCATTCATCAGCACAACACCAAAGATCACGCCCGAATCCACCCATTCTTGAAGGAGAGCGGTGATCAACGTGGCCGCAAGAAGGATATACACCAGGGGTTGATGAAATTGGAGCAGAAAGAGTACGAAGGGACTGGTTCCCTTATGGGGGGTGAGAATGTTTGGCCCAAACTGTTTTTGTCTGTGCGCCACCTCAAAGGAATCCAGGCCTCGACTGCCATCAGTTTCCAAAAAAGTCAGAACGTCGTTGAGAGAAAGGTGATGCCAATGTTTTTCTAAAAATGTCTCAAGCATGTGCCCCCCGGTCATA
>CBDUWS010000240.1:0-3656 GCA_965370985.1 uncultured bacterium | reverse complement strand
AGACTAGGAGTCTGTCGGGCTTAGGGAATCGAGAGCGAAAAAGCGGCTGAGCGAGGGCAGATTTTGACGATTTCGCCGGCCCATAGTGGGACTATGGTCCAAGAAATCGGTGAAATATGGACCGCTTAGACACTTTTGCAGCCGATTCTTCCTAAGCCCGACAGGCTCCTAGGAAGAAACCCCTGAGGTAGCACTGACATATTTCATCCGCAGGGTATACAGCATATCCCCTAATACGGATGCTTCTTCAGACGACAGGTTTCCCTTAGTTTTTTCCTCAAGCATCGACAGGATATCAATAATTTCCTTGGCTTGAGGCAAATTAACCGGCGGAGAGGGTTGTTGGGGATCTAAGGACTCGCCCATCAACATGAGTGAAGACGTCCCTAACGAAAACACGAACGACGAGAATGTGAGAGGAGGAGCCGGAGGATGGGGCTCAGAAGATGTTGCTAAGGCTGGGGATTCAGGTTCCGCAGATGGTTCAGTCGTCGGAGTGGCCGGTTCTTCAAATGCCGAACGTCCACGTTTATCTCGAATCACAAATCCTTGTTCGTCTTCACTCATCATTCAGCCTCCTTGTCGAGAAAAACAGTATCATTATCAGAGGGTTCCTATCAAGAATCCAGAGATTACAAGATAAAGAGGAAACCAGTATAATACTCCTGGCACTCAGTCATCACTCATTCAAAGTATCTCTTTCATGGAAGCACCGTCTCCAAAACCGCTCCCGTCCATTCCTCGTAACAACTCCTTATCCGATGTCGTTGACATCATGGCCACCTTACGGGGACCGGACGGCTGCCCGTGGGATCGGGAGCAAACAGCTGAATCATTAAAACCTTATCTTCTTGAAGAAGTCTATGAAGTCCTGGAAGCCATTGATGCCAACAATCCATCAGCCTTAAAAGAAGAATTAGGCGATCTCTTGCTCCAGATCCTGTTTCACAGCCAAATTGCTTCGGAACAAGAACTATTCTCCTACCAGGACGTTAATAAGGACTTAGGCGCTAAGCTCATTCGTCGACATCCTCATGTGTTTCAAAAAGAAGCAAAAGCTTCTCCGACTACCTCTGGCGAGGTTCTACGCCAATGGGATCAACTGAAACAACAGGAAAAAGAAAAAAAACAACTTGCAACTTCCATATTAGCCACGATCCCCAAAACCTCTCCTGCCCTCCAACGAGCGGCTCAAGTACAAAAACGGGCTTCAGGTGTGGGCTTTGATTGGAACACCATTGAACCTTCACTTCAGAAATTTAAAGAAGAGCTTGATGAACTCTATGCAGCCACGGCTACGTTCGCCGATTCATCAGATGACCCTCAGGCTTCTCTTCAGACAAACCTGACCCATCCAGATATCGAAGCCGAATTCGGGGATGTATTATTTTCTATGGTCAATGTCTCCAGATTTCTCCGAATCAATCCTGAAGAAGCACTCCGTAAAGCCACCAACAAATTTATCGCCCGCTTTCAATATATCGAATCACAAGCAAGCAGCCAGGGGCAAAACATCACCGAATGTACGCCGGAAAAACTTGATCAATGGTGGGAGGCAGCCAAGTCTCAGGAAACACCTTCTTCTCCACCGCCCTAAACCCTACAGGAGCCAACCCATGAATGACGAAGAACCAACGGAAGGCCGCCGAATCGGCGTACATCCGCTCATTGTCGTTTTTGGCGTGATCTTTGGTCTTTGGTTGTTCGTCACATTGATTATCCCCAAATCCAAAAATACCTCAACGCATGGACCCGATGCCTCCCCAAATGCTGAAGTGCCATTACCCGGCATCATGTCAAGTAATGTCGTGCCCGGCTTTACCGTCACCGGAATCGTGGTTGAGATGAATGCCATCACGCTCCTGGTACATCCGGCTACAACCGATAGCCAGGTGATTGCTCTTCTGCAATCCTTCCAAAAAGCACGACGAAACCAATCCCTGGAAGAGCTCCTGCCCGCCACCACACCTGAAGATACATTGGGAGCCTTGGCCATTGCCGATATTTATATTTTTTCGGAAGAACAGTATGCAGACCAGGAGTCGGCAAAAGCCTTAAGTCGTGGAGCCCATGCTCCGGGGGAATTTTACCCAAGCTCCATTCCTTATGAAGTCGCCATGGAGAAAGTTCGTGGCCATTATGCCATTGATTTGCACAACAAGACGAATCCCGAACAGGCCTCTCTTGGCTTCGGAGAAGACGCAACTGGCGTGTATTCCAAACAATATCAACGCGTGTTTTAGAAATGTTGGTAGGAACGTGTCCCGTCGAAGAATCCAATTGATCAGAGCAATAATATTTGGCCTGACGTTATTTCAAACCCCTATTTGGTCTTTAATCAATTGCCGTAGGGTGTCTTTTTCTTTTTGCATCCATTGATCCAGCAAACCAAAGAGATGTCCCAACGTATCTCCTTCAAATGGTCCAATCATGATATCTAACCGTTCAGCTAACCGGGCATCGGCATCAACAATTTTTAGCTTCTGATCAGCAATCGCGCGAAGAAGCAATTGGTTGGCCCGCAGCTGCTGTCCAACAGATCCTTCCGAAAAGCTAAGAATCGTGTTTTTCAGGTAATCCAACTCATGTTCAATAGATACCTTAATTCTCACGCCCTGGGGCGTGGCCCAATCTGGTCGCTGCACAGAATAATCATAAGAAAACGCCGGCTCTTGAGGTTCCCGGTAGGGACCCATCACATTCAAGATGGTTAAATCTGAGGGCATCGTTCTTGATTACCTTCTGTCAGGATGAATGAGCGGATGTGGACAGGCTTACATCCAACCGAGTTGTCGGTTTGGTCTTCGAGGTTATTTGGATCAATCCCCCGGCATCATTGCCTTCTGTCGGTCCTGCCCAGCCCTGCAACCCATCCTTAATATGATACACATTGCCGAAATCATGCCGGCTCAGAAAATCACAAGCCAAGCGACTTCGATCGCCCCCTGCGCAATACACAATTATTTTTTCAAGGCCAAGAGGGATTTCTGTTCGATACCGCATATCTAAATCTTCAACAGGAATTGACTTGGCCTCAGGTATATGGCGCTTGGTAAATTCTGCGCCGGAGCGGACATCCAGCCACAATATTCGATCAGTGCCAGAATGCGTAGTCAGAAATTCTCCTGCCTCGGCCGCAGAAATTTCATGATACAAGCGACCTGCTCGAATCAAACGTTCAGACACAGGTAGTCTTTGAGCCAAAAGGGCCACCTGAATGCGCAAGGGTTCAACGGTTGATTCAATTTGATGGGGAACGGCTTTTACTTTTTGCTCCAGATAATACCTCTCCCGTTTGATGCCGGAGAGCTCCTGCCGCAATCGCCAGGCTATCCACAAAGCCACCACCGCTATGAGCAAACTGGCAAGACTGACGATCAATCCCATTCCACTCATTTCAATTCCTATCAGAAAACACGTTCCCTACAAAGGACACATTCTCAGACAGAGAACTTTTATTTTATGTCCCGTAGTAAAACTCTTAGGAGTTTACTCTGAAAGACAAATTGCCCTCAAACAAGGCTTTCAAATGAAGCCATAATGAATATTTTTTAAGGAAATTGAAGAACACCGGGAAGAACAACAATCAGCGGGATTCTGAATTGGTCGGGGCGAGAGGATTTGAACCTCCGACCCCCGCGTCCCGAACGCGGTGC
>CBDUWS010000239.1:0-3669 GCA_965370985.1 uncultured bacterium | reverse complement strand
GCAGGTATCCATCTTAAAAAGACAACATAGATTCCCGATTAAAAATGTCGGGAATGACGAGGAAGAGAAATCCGCTTTCGTGCTTGTGCCTAGAAGCGCTACAGCGCGTAAACGCGAGGACAAGCTTCACGGGAACGACGGAGGGAAATTCTTCAATACTCAGAATTCAATAGTTTCTCCATTCATCAATGCAGAAAAGAATTGCCTTTGGGGTTCTTCTTTCTGAAAGAGGGGTACTTTTATATACTGTTTCCTGCACTCAAGAAATGAGGGGTAATCCAATAATTCTTGTGGCTGCCAGATAACGACTTTTGGAAAACTATTATGCGTAAAAATATTTTTGTTGTAGGGCTGGATGATTTCAATTACCAGAAGCTAAAGAGGATCGGGGAGGCTAAATCCTATCAGTTTCATCCCCTTCTCACGTTCGATGAAGTCAAGTACCGAACAGAAGTTTCTCCAAGGGAATTACTCGAAAAAGCAGAAGGTCGGCTTCACTCATTTTCAGGGACTGTCGACGCCATTGTGGGCTATTGGGATTTCCCCGTCACCTGCCTAGTCCCTTTCTTAAGCCACAAATATAGATTAACAGCCCCCCCTTTTGACAGTGTTCTGAAATGTGAACATAAATTTTGGTGCAGAGTAGAGCAAAGTAAAGTTATCAAAGAATATCCACGCTTTCATGCCTTTAATCCCTTCGAGGAAAATCCTCTCGCTACTATTCCGTTGAAATTTCCTTTTTGGATCAAACCGATCAAGTCTTTTGCCTCTCAGTTGGGATTTCGTATCCATAACGCCAGGGAGTTTCATGACAGCGTGGCCATTATTCGCGAGGGAATTGGAAAGCTAGCAAATCCCTTTAACTTTTTTCTTCACCAAACCATCCTCCCGGCGGAAGTTGCTGCAGTGGATGGCAGTTACTGTCTTGCTGAGGAAATTATTACAGGGAAACAATGTACGATTGAAGGGTATGTTTACGATGGACGAGTGGAAGTCTATGGAGTCGTGGATTCCATAAGGGAATCGAATCGATCCACGTTTGCTCGGTATGAGTATCCATCCAAAATTCCCCGGTCCATTCAGGATCGTATGGCACAAATTGCGCAAAAGTTTTTTACTCAAATTGGATATAATAATGCCCCATTTAACATCGAATTTTTTTACGATGAACATCATGACAAAGTATGGCTATTGGAAGTGAATCCTCGAATCTCCCAATCCCATTGCGACCTGTTTGAAAAGGTTGATGGTGCCTCCCATCATGAAGTCATGATCGATCTTGCACTCGGAAATAAGCCGGATTTTCCTAAGAGAGAAGGTGCCTATGGCTGTGCAGCCAAATTCTTTATGCGAACCCATGATGATGCCATAGTCAAAGGCATTCCAAAGGAACGAGATATTCAGAGAGTACAAGAGCTGTTTCCTGGAACCTTGGTCAAAATCCACGCACAGGAGGGGATGCGACTTTCTGAATCATTGAACATAGAAAGTTACAGCTATGAATTAGGTTTTATGTTTATGGGTGCGAAAAATGAACATGAGCTTCTTGAAAATCATAAAAAGGCCTTAGACTATCTTCCTTTTGAATTTGTTCAGTAGAGTTTCTCCAATGGCCTTTCCTCTTAGAGAAAGCGCGATTCTTTGAAAACCGTCACAACCTTTCCATACAAAGTTCGGGAAATTGAGAATATCTGGATCTCTATGTCTGATGGAACTCGTCTGGCAGCGCGTATGTGGTTGCCAGAGAATGCAAATGAAAATCCTGTGCCCGCCATTCTTGAATACATTCCTTATCGCAAGCGCGATGTGACAGCCTATCGGGATTCCATTACCCATCCCTATTTTGCCGGACATGGTTATGCCTGTGTGCGAGTGGATCTCCGGGGGAGTGGTGAATCCGATGGCGTGCTTCTCGACGAATATTTGGAACAGGAGCAGCAAGATGGCTTGGAAGTGCTGCGCTGGCTTGCGCAGCAACCCTGGTGTAGCGGTTCGGTGGGAATCATGGGCATATCGTGGGGGGGATTCAATGGTTTGCAGATTGCCGCGCATGATCCACCTGAACTCAAAGCCATCATTACGTTGTCCTCAACTGATGATCGTTATGCTGATGATGTTCATCACATGGGAGGATGTCTGTTGGGCGACAACCTCTCGTGGGCTTCAACGATGTTTGCCTACAATTCTTGTCCCCCGGATCCTGCTCTGGTGGGGGACCGATGGCGAGACATGTGGTTAGCCCGATTGGAAAAGAGCGGGCTGTGGTTGGATACGTGGCTGCAACATCAGCGTCGGGACTCCTATTGGCAGCATGGCTCAATTTGTGAGGATTTTTCCGCCATTACCTGCCCAGTGTTTGCTGTAAGCGGGTGGGTTGATGGGTATTCCAATGCCGTATTGCGGCTTCTGACTCATCTGAAGGTTCCACGAAAAGGCCTTATCGGACCTTGGGGCCATAAATATCCACACATCGGGATTCCAGGACCAGCCATTGGCTTTCTGCAAGAGGCATTACGTTGGTGGGACAAATGGTTGAAAGGGGTTGAGACAGGAATTATGGAAGAGCCAATGTTACGAGTCTGGATTCAAGAGAGTATTTCTCCTACCACCTATTATGATGAGCGACCGGGACGCTGGATTGGTGAACTCTCGTGGCCTTCTTCCTCTATTGAGTCTCGGCAGTATGCTTTGGTGAGAGGGCGTCTCGTCGATTACGATGAGGCAATTCCCGAAAGACCTTTGACGATTCAATCTCCCCTCAGTGTGGGGTTATTCGCAGGCAAGTGGTGTTCCTATGCGGCCGGACCAGACTTAGCTCATGATCAACGGGAAGAAGATGGAGGCGCATTGGTTTTTGACAGTGCGCCGCTCAAAGAACCGCTGGAAATTCTCGGGGCACCTTTTGTCGAGCTTGATCTGCAAGCAAATAAACCCATCGCCATGGTTGCTGTCCGACTATCTGATGTGGCACGGGATGATAAAGCCACACGGGTCACCTATGGGTTGTTGAATCTCACCCATCGGAACAGTAGCGAAACCCCCGAGCACCTCAAGCCGGAAGAACGATATCGGGTCCGGGTCCAGCTGAACGATATCGCACAGATTTTTCCGCGAGGGCACCGACTTCGCCTTTCTCTGTCAACGTCGTATTGGCCTTTGGCCTGGCCTCCGCCGGAACCCGTTCGACTCACGATTTATTCCGGAGTAAGCACCTTGAGTTTACCCATACGACAGTCGGGGGAATTGGATGCACAACTTCCTGCTTTTGGTGAAGCGGAGGGTGCGCCGCCTCTTGCCAAGACGATGATTGAACCGGAACACCATAATTGGCGGGTCATTCGGGATTTGGCCAAAGATGAATCCACCTTAGAAGTTATAAACGATAAGGGAATCTATCGGCTCGAAGCGATTGATCTCGAAGTGCAGAACAAAACGGTGGAAACGTATACCTATCAGGCAGATGATTTCTCATCGGTGAGAGGCGAAACCCTTTGTATCCGCAGCTTTAAACGTAAAGACTGGTCAGTCAAAACCGTGACACGCACTGTTCTCACCTCCACCCCGACCCACTTTCATATCCTGGCCGACCTGGATGCGTACGAAGGCGATAAACGGGTGTATTGCACAAGCTGGGATAAGACGATCCCGCGCGATTTTATTTAGTAAGGT
>CBDUWS010000238.1:0-3672 GCA_965370985.1 uncultured bacterium | reverse complement strand
ATCCTTGCTTCTTTAGGGCATTCAGGGTGAGTCCTCAAGAGGGAAAGGTGCGTGCTGACAGTATCGGGAAAGAGTCGGCACCTGATCTTTCAGCCATCGGACAACACCAAAGCAGAAAATACGGGAGAGTGGCACCGCCGCTCCAACAACGCATGAAACATGACTTCTACAGAGGCTCAAGATTCCCGAACTGGGTGAAGCCTGTCTGGCTGGTCTTGTGCTTAGGAATGTTCATCGGCGTCCCCAACAGTGCATACGCCGAAGAAGTCGCGATTCTGAAGTCCGCAGAGATCGGGGCATATTCCGAAGCCATTGATGCCTTCAAAAGCGCTCTTCCCTCATCCTTCCAGGTCACACTGGAGTATGACCTCCAGGGGGATATGGCCAAAGGACGAAACCTTGCCCGGAGGATTCGCGCCTCCGATGCCGATGTCGTCTTAGCCGTGGGGTTAAAAGCCGCCCTCGCCGCCAAACTGGAAATTCTGGACGTTCCCGTCATCGTGTCGTTGGTTCTGGACCCCAAGAAATATGGCCTTCCGACCAGCAATATGGTTTGCCTCTCCTTGAATATCCCATTTGAGGAACATCTCAAGCCGTTACAGACGCTGGTACCTCAAGTCTCAAGAATCGGCGTGCTATTCGACCCTCAAAAAACCAAGGGCTTGCATGATCAACTGCAACAAGATGCCAGGGCCCGTGGCCTGACCATTGTCTCGGAAGAAGTACATGATGAACAAGAAGTCGCCAAGGCGCTCAGAGCAATCGAAAAAAAGATCGATGCGTTGTGGCTTCTCCCGGACAGTACGGTCCTCACAGAAAATACGTTGGACTTCCTCATCAGCACCACATTGGAAGCCAACATTCCCATGGTTGCGTTCTCCGCGGGATTAGTGCAAAGCGGTGCGGTGGTCGGGGCGTACATGAACTATGCGGACATTGGCCGGCAGGCAGCCCGACTATCGCAGCGTCTGTTAAGTGAAACGCCATCGGCCATTCTGGGCACGATTGTACCGCCCGACCACGTCCATCAATCCATCAATCGAAAATCGGCAACCTATTTAGGATTACCGATCAATGAAACTGTGTTGAGGCAATTCGATGAACAGTATTGAGAAACAACCACCGGCGCAATTGCCTCCCTCCCCCATCAACCCGGAGAGTGAAGGCCCGAGATTTCTGAGTTTACGGGCAAAATTCTCTCTCTATATCAGCTTGGTGATTATGCTTGTCTGTTCCGGACTCAGTATCTTCCTCATTCAACAGGAATCGGACAGGATGGAAGGGGCACTCAAGAACACCGGGAATATACTCGTCACAACCATCAATAAAGTGAGTACGAACCGAGTCATCATCCAGGATATCGACTATCTGGAAACCATGTTGGAGGGGGCCTTGTCTGCGCCAGAAGTAGTGTACGCCATCGTAAGAGACAAGGAAGGACAAATATTAGTCGCGAAGTCCAAAGGGATATTACGGAATGGCTCGCGAGCCATGCGTGATCGAGAACACGCACTCTTGCCGGACGATGCCCTCACGAACGCCTTCTTTTCCCAGGAACATCACATGCCTTACGCCCAACCCTTGATTTCGGTTTGGGATACCGTCCCTAAAAAGATGGGAAAGCTCACTCCACGGACGAATGGAGAATCAGAAGCCGAGATGAGAAAGAAACATCCTGAAACGCTGTATGATTTTGCCTTACCCGTCTATCGAAAAGCGCGATCATCCACGACGTTGGATCTCCTCTCTTCTGAAAACCTGGACGAATCCGTTCAGACGCCGTCTGGCAGGCCACAGATAATGGGTGTCATCCAAGTCGGTCTCACAACGGCCTATATGCAACAAGACCTCAACCGCACGGTGTGGAAGATCGGCCTGTTCACCCTGCTAATTATGGTGGCCGGCATTATGCTGACACTGTTGCTGGCCAACCGCATCATCGCACCGCTGCAGCGCTTGGCCAAAGCCGCCAAGCAATTCAGCGAAGGGGAACCGTATGTGGAAGTTACTTCAGACGCCATGGATGAAGTGGGGCAACTCACCAGAAGTATCAATACCATGGCCCTGACGCTCCAACAACGAGAAGAGGCCATCTCCACCTATGTCGACACCATCACGAATCAGTTGAACCAATTAAGCACGCTGCATCAAACGGGGACGATCATCACGTCAACCCTGGATGTGCACAAACTCTTCGGCACAGTCCTCAAACTTCTTCGAGAGAATCTGGGGTTCCAGCGTATGGTCCTGGTCCTCAAAGATCCCTCAAAAAACAAAGGGATCCTCACGGAAGTTTCAGGCATCCCCGAGGAATTAGAGCCACAAATCAAAGGTTTTGAATTCTCCATTATTCCTGAAACCTTCGACGAAACCCTATTGATTCACGGTCAACCCGTTCTCGTGCCTGACCTGGATGCCATCGCCGATCAAATGAATCCCGACATTCTTGCATTAGGTCGGCAAGTCGGGATGGTATCCTTCGTCTCAGCCCCGCTCGTCAGTCATCAGGAAGTCTTAGGGTATTTAGGGGCGGATAAAGGCCAGACTCCCTGCACACAGGAAGATTTAAATCTGCTCATGACCATTGCCAGTCACGTCGCGGTCGCCATCGACAATGCCCGAACCTATAAGGACTTAGAAACTCTGGCCACCGGCCTGGAGCAACGAGTAACGGAGCGGACGCAAGACCTGCAGACAGCCAATGACCGTCTTCAAGAATTGGATCGTCTGAAATCCGCCTTTGTCTCGATTGTTTCGCATGAACTGCGCACACCGATGACCTCTATAAAAGGGTTAATCGAAAACATGCTGGATGGACTGACAGGCGAGTTAGCAGAACGCCAAACCTTTTACTTAAGTCGGGTCAAATACAACATCGAACGACTCACCCGCATGATCAATGATCTTTTGGATCTTTCGCGGATTGAAGCGGGCCACGTGGAGCTGCAGACGACCTCCATAGATACCGGCAGCATCGCCAGAGAAGTCGTCGAATTGTTGCAGCCGATGGCAGAAGAAAAATCCCTGACGCTCGCAACCAACATTATCGATCCCATTCCCTTGATCCAAGGCGACCGGGACAAACTCATCCAGATTTTCACCAACCTGACGAACAACGCCCTCAAATTCACCCCGCCCTCTGGCACGATTACTGTCCAGGTGAAGGACCATGCTGATGGTTATATTCATGTCTGCGTCACCGATACCGGTTGTGGGATTCCCCTTGATGAACAACAAACGGTCTTTGAACGCTTTTACCGGGGCCAATCGGGTGAACCCAAAAATCATGGCGCCGGTCTCGGACTAGCCATTACGAAAAGTTTAGTTGAATTACATGGAGGGACAATCGGTGTGGAAAGTACGTTGGGGCAGGGCAGTCGTTTTTGGTTTACCCTTCCCATTCAAACCTCAAAGACTCGCGATGAGTGACTAAGGGTTTGCGAAACAATAACTTCCGAGAATTCGCGTATCAATCTCAACTTTGGTGGAGTGAGCCTCACAAAGCCCTTTCAGGGTCATTCCTGCGGAGGCAGGAATCCAGAGCACCGGGTATCGCTGGCAAAGCAATCGATCATCGGCACACATGCTTCATGACGGGGCATCTTCCGGGTATGCGACATGAATGTGCCACCTCTGGAAAAGACTCGAGGCTTCACATATCAGCTGAACTCC
>CBDUWS010000237.1:0-3712 GCA_965370985.1 uncultured bacterium | reverse complement strand
ATGATGGTGGTCTCCTTACGAGGATTTATGAGCCAACGGCGTGAAATATTCAACGGTCCCAAAAGTCTTCCTACTAACTCATGTCGCTCTATCCCGAGCGATCAGGCAAAATTGTTCCCTCTTGAGGTCTCACCGGTGTTTCATCCTTATCGTTCAATGGATTGAGCGATCGTTCAATAAAGACGTCGACTTGTTGGCCGACGTAGACAGGAAATGCCGGTTTTTCAAATCCATAAATGACCTGTAAGACTCGCGTATCCACCCGTTCCCGATTATCCCCGGTGAGCGACCGTTTCGGCACAATATAGGGTTCAATGCGATTGAACGTGAGTGGAATCGCTTTGTCCGTATACCCTTTTAAATAGGCCACGGCCGGACTTCCCGGCACAACTAACGGAGCGTTGACTTCATCGATATCAGCCCGCACTTGTAAGGTTTCCGTATCCCCCAATAACATGAGCGGGTCACTCGGCATGACCTGCGCATATTCCCCCCCTCGAATGTTGACCTGAAGAATGGTGGCCGCCCGTGGAGCCCGCACCGTAAGTCGGGCTAATAGGGATTGCACCTCATCCCGTTCCGCTTGGGCCAATTTGAGATCGGCCCGTGCCCGGATCAACCCTCGTTTGGCCATTTCCACTTCATGCCATTTCCGCTCTAAATCATCTTCACTCACGGCACGACGGTCTTTCACCGCTTGCAGACGTTTCAATTGACCCTGTAAATCCCGAAGTCGAATTTTCTCTTGGGCGATTCGCGCAGCCGCCGACGGAAGCGAGGCCGTCTTAGTGTGCAGTTCCGCCCGTAATTCCCGGCTATCTAACTGAAACAGGGGATCTCCCTTTTGCACCTGATCTCCTACAGCCACATGCACTTTCGTGACCAGTCCCGACACAGGCGGGGCGATCCTGACATTTTCATTCACCGCTTCAATAATGCCCGCTGCCGCGACCGTGGCCGTGTAGGGATTGTGAGGTGGCGCCTCCATCGGCGGAGGAGCTGCCGGTTTATCCCCCGCACCCCACAACGTGGCAATCGTGAGTAACACTCCCAGCAACGCGAGCCAAAAGCTAAGGCGTCGGAAGACCATTATTAGATGGGCTCCTCCTGCCCATGTTGGATCTGATCCACTCGTCCATCTTCCATATGGACGATCCGATCAGCAAATTCAAAAATCCGGGTATCATGCGTCACAATAATCACCCCCCGATCAGGCTGTTTCCCGACGTCATGCAATTGCTGCACAATGCGGTGTCCCGTTTCACCATCCAGGTTCGCCGTGGGTTCGTCACACAGGAGCAACTTGGGATCGCCTACCAAGGCCCGGGCAATGGCCACCCGCTGCTGTTCTCCTCCCGAGAGTCTGGTCGGCAACGCCGCCAACCGCTCTCCCATGCCCATGGTCCCGAGGATCGCCTCCGCTTGAACCAGTGCGTCTTGTTTGGGCACTCCGCGAATCAATAACGGCACCGCGGCATTTTCAACTGCGGTGAGGGTGGGTAATAAATGATATTGCTGAAAAATGAATCCCAGATAATCCCGACGAAATCTCGTTTTTTCAGACGCGGATAATTCCAAAATGGATTCTCCTAAAATTCTCACCTCTCCCTCATCACTTTCTAAAATTCCGGCAATCACCGACAAGAACGTCGTTTTCCCACTACCTGAAGGCCCCACCAGTAATAAAACTTCCCCCCGGGCCACATCGAGATCAACTCCCTTCAGGACCGGAATCCGGGTGTCTCCTTCCCCAAACGATTTTGTCACCCCTCTGGCTTGCACCAGCCAGTGAGCTGTTTCATTGTCAAAAGTCGCAGCAGGATTCTGACTCACCGCGTTACCCACGAAACACAATCGCCGGTTCAAGTTTGGCTAATTTTCGAATGCTAATCGCACTCGATACACTACAAATCAACAAGAGGGCCACCGCCACTCCCACAAGAAGCGGCCATGTTTCTTTAAAGGGTAACCGTTGGCCACTCCCTACTGAGACACCAAACAGCGTAGCCAAGCCGACACCCACCCCATAGCCAATTAACCCCACAGTGAAACTTTGTAGCAGAATCATGCGTGCCAACATGCCTGTGCTGGCCCCAATCGCTTTCAGCGCGCCAAACTGCGGCAAGTTCTCGACCGTAAACAGGTAAAAGGTTTGTCCCGCAATTGCCATCCCCACAATAAATCCCAACAACACCGTCGTACCAAAATTCACTCCAATACCCGTGTTTTCCAACATCCACCAAATCGTTTTCAATCCGAACTGCTCTTCCGTAAACGCTCCCAATCCGGTTTGTTCATGAATGCGTCGGGCCAATTCTTCCGGACTCACACCTTCAATGGGACTCGCCAACACATACGACAATTTCCGCCGCTCTGGAGGTGTGACTCCTAACGCACGCGCATAGGTGATATAGACAAATGGAAAATTCTGAAAACTTTTTTGAGTTTCCACGATGGCGACGATTCTGACCTGGTGGTCATTAATTTCAAACGTCGTTCCCAAATGAATGTTCTCCGGACCACCCAACCGTTTCACCCCTAACTGATCGATGGCGACAGTATCCGGCGACCGTAGCTCTTCAATGTTGCCCTCGATGACCGTCCCCGGTCGACCTATCAGCGTACTGGACTCAATACCCACCAACGCAATTTGCTCGTAATTACCATCCCGCAACCGAGCACGCTGGACACCCTTGTAGAGAGGAACCGCCCATTCGACTCCAGGGACACTCCTCACCACGTTCACTGCGGTATCGGCCAGAGGTTTAATCTCTTCGACCTGATTGATATTGGGGTCGGTTACCCACACCGGGGCATTAATGTTCGTAATGCCCGATTGCGACCAGATCATCAAGCCCCAAAATATCGAGCCCTGTTGAACGATCAACATCGTGGAAAAGGTCAGGCCGGCCAATAGCATCAGATATTTAGCCCGGTCACCAAACAACATTTTCAAGGCCACAAAATTCATGAGAGCCGTTTTTTCTTGTATCCCTTAGATCCACGAGCTTGAGGTTTTTTCTTCTTCGCCTGGCTTGGTTGACGTGTTAAGCCATCCATAAAAACCGTCACAAACGTATGGACAATGTCCTTCGGTTCTTGAGTCAGCGGAGCTCGAAATAACACCGTCAGAAGGCGGTGATAAATCAACATCCCCATAAAGGCCCGCGCCGCAACCAACGGTGGCACCGGTTGAAACGCTCCGTCTTCAATCCTCTGGTCAATATAAGAAGCCAATACGTCGTAAAAATGACGAATATGGTTTTGGAAAAACATATCCGACAATTCATGACTCTCCAATGCGCTGAATAAAATCAGCCGCATAAGATTCGGATCCGGCGCACCTCCCACAATCGTTTCTGCAATCGCGGTAAACACTTCCACGTCGTTGCGTTGTTCAGCCAAGGCCTGTATTTGTTCGACCAAACCGGGAACAGGAGATTTCTCCGCAAGAATAGCGGCATATAAATCTTCTTTGCTGGGGAAATGTTTAAAGATTAAGGCTTCACTGACTCCGGCTCGAGCAGCGATCTCACGAGTTTTCGTCCCGCTGAAACCTTTTTCTCCAAATATGGACGCGGCCGCCCGGATAATACTGGCTTTCCGAGCTGCCGCCGGGATGCGTGGGCTAGGGGATTTTGGTGAAGACTTTGGCATATAAGTAAGTATTTACTCACTATTGTAGTACCTCACCGGAATGTCGTCAAACATT
>CBDUWS010000236.1:0-3719 GCA_965370985.1 uncultured bacterium | reverse complement strand
AAGGAACCTTCTGAAAGTTTTGTCTGGTAGCTAAACAAATTGCTCATGCGAATGTCCAGGAAGGAAAAACCATCATTCCAGCAAGCCGGAGATTTAGGCGATGGTTCCAGCTTGATTCATAATGCTGGCCAATACATCGCGATGGGAAGGAATGCCTACGATGTTGGAAAGTGTAGAAAGATCGATGGGTTGGTAGGGATGCGCAAATTGCTGTTTCACGGCTTGTATTCTGGATAAACTGGCTTCTACCTGAATGAGGTCGAGTTCTTGAGATGTTACAGCGCGACGCAGGGCTTCGAACGTGTCTGTCGCAAGTATGCGGCTTTTGCAGATCAGCAGCATATCCGCACCAGCTTGCAAAGAACGAATTGCAGCATCACCCACTGCTGCATGGTCTAAGATGGCTCGCATTTCCAAATCGTCACTCAGGATTACCCCGGAAAATCCTAGTTGCTGACGCAACAGCCCTGACAAAATTGTAGAAGAAAGCGTGGCAGGATATGTAGGGTCTAGCGCCGGATAGTGAACGTGGGCCGTCATGATAGCTTGAAGGCCGTGGTCAATAGCATAGCGAAACGGTTGTAATTCTATTTTTTCTAGTCGTTCGCGAGTTGCATGTACGACGGGAAGTTCGATATGCGAATCAGTACTGGTATCACCATGACCGGGGAAATGTTTCCCGCAAGCTAGAACGCGATGATCGTGGAGTCCTGCGATCGTGGCGGCGCCCATCTTACAGACTTGTTCCGGCAAGGTTCCAAAAGCGCGATTCCCAATGATGGGATTGGCTGGATTGGTGTGGATATCCAAGACCGGGGCCATATTCATGTTAATGCCCACGCCGCGTAATTCTTTGGCGGTAACCGTTGCAGCTTGATACGCCAGTTCGGTTGAGCCAGACTGGCCGATGGTTGCTGCTGGCGGAAAAATCGTAAAGTCGGAAGGGAGTCGTGAGACACGCCCCCCTTCTTGATCAATAGCCATGAGTAAGGGAATGTCGCAGGCCAGCGATTGTAAATCGTTCGTCAGCTTGGCGATTTGTTCGGGGTTAACTAAATTGCGTGAAAAGAGAATCACGCCGCCTGGTCGATAGTCCTGCATCCAGGCTCGAAGATCCGGAGTGACCTCCGTCTCTTCGAACCCGATCATGCATAATTGCCCGATGTGGTCTATCAGATTCACTTGATCTCTATTCTTAAGCGACGTTGGCGCGATTGATAAGATACTGAATCAATAATCGAGAGCCAGTGCCGGTTGGGCCTTTTGCAATGCAAGGCCGTTCCCTTTCACTCCAATCCGTGCTGGCAATGTCCAAATGCACCCACGGATGATCGCCGGCGAACTTACTGAGGAACATTGCGGCAGTAATCATGCCGCCTCCGCGCCCGCCAATATTCCGCATATCGGCCACGTCGCTTTTTAATTGCTCAAAATATTCATCCCATAGCGGCATCTCCCATACCCGTTCGCCTGAATCATTCCCGGCTTGCCGAAGGGCCTTTTTGAGCACATCGTCGTTGCCTAACATTCCGATGGCAAATGCTCCCAGCGCGACAATGGCAGCCCCGGTTAACGTCGCCACGTCGATGACGCAGGCGGGTTTGAGTCGAGAGGCATAGGCTAAGCCGTCGGCAAGAATCAGCCGACCTTCCGCATCGGTGTTTTGCACCTCAACGGTTTTGCCTGAAAGCATGGTGAGAATATCGCCGGGTTTCGTTGCCCGGCCTCCTGGCATATTTTCCGTGACGGGAAGGAGTCCGGTCACATTAATGGGAAGTTTCAAGCGAGAGGCCGCACGGACGGCAGCCAAGACCTCGGCCCCACCGGTCATATCGGCTTTCATGTGTTCCATATTTTCTGATGGTTTCAAGGAGATTCCGCCGGAATCAAACGTAACCGTTTTCCCGACCAAGACGACGGGACGTTGTGTCCTAGGACCACCAGAATATTCCAAAATAATAAAATATGGCGGTTCAATACTGCCTTGCGCCACACCTAACAAACCTCCCATACCCAGTTTTTTCATGTGCTGGCGATCCAAAACTTTCAGCCGAATTTTTGATTCCTTGGAAATCGTTTTGGCTTCGGCCACAACGCGCGATGGTTTCATTACATTGGCGGGATGATTGCACATATCTCGGACAAAGCAGGTAGCTTCCCCGAGCGTCTGTCCACGTTTTGCCCCAGCGTTGATTCTTGATTGGCTCGCTGAGGTCGGCGCTAACAACGTACAGGATTGCAAAGTTTTGCGGTCTTCGGTTTGATCCGTGCGATATTCAGAAAAACGGTAATCCCCTAAGATCATGCCTTCCGCCATCGCTTGGGCCACTTTATCAAGTTGGTCTATAGTTTTGGGTACATCAGGCATCACACAGGCCATGCCTTTGGCTTTGATTTGTCTGGCCCGTTTCACGGCCGTGCCCATGGCTTGTCGTATGCGTTCCAGCGTCATGGTTTCCCATTCCCCTAGTCCCACAAGCAAGACCCGTTTTGCCGACAGTTTCCCATTGATATGCAAGAGGGTCGTCTGGTTAGCCTTTCCAGAAAATTCACCATTTTTTCGGAGGTCGTTCAGCTGCCCGCCCAATTTTTTGTCAATAGGCCGGATGGCTTTGCTCCAGGCTTTTTCCTGTTCATAGCCCAAACAGACCAATAAATCCGTCGTGACAGTGGTGGCCTCGCCACTCTTTACCAGAATATTCATACGCCTCCTTAGAATAATTATAGTGAATCCAAATAATTTCCAGCTATCGTATTTCCACTTTCAACAAGCACACCATAAATTCCCTCGCCCCCTCGGGGGAGAGGGCTAGGGTGAGGGGGCAAGCTCGGTAGTGTATTAGAATGACTTCTATGAAAATGTGTTTTTGAACCGGTGATCGGGGTTAAGGCATTCATCTTTATTCTACACGCCACGGGTTTCCGGATCCCAAATGAGCTTATGTAATTGAACTTGAAAGCGGACGGGAAGTCGATCACTCAGAATCCACTCAGCTAACGGTTGGGAGTCGAGGGATCCGAAGACAGGACTAAACAGCACCGGGCAATGGTCTCCCAAACTGTATTGTTTGACAATGTCTCTTGCCCATTCATAATCCGCCTGGTCTTTCAAGACAAATTTCACTTCATCTTTTTGCGAAAGGTGCTCTATGTTGGCCCACCTCATTCGATCGGTCATGCCACTGCCAGGGCATTTAACATCCATAATGATGGAAACGCGGGGATCAATCGGAGAGATGTCAAAAGCCCCGCTGGTTTCAATCATGACCTGATGTCCGGCATCGCACAATTTTGTTAACAATACCAGAGCTCCAGGCTGATGCAACGGTTCCCCACCGGTCACTTCCACAAGTGGGCAACCATAGGATCGTACTCGATCTAGAATGGTTTCGAACGCCATCGTTTCTCCCCCGTGAAAGGCGTATTCGGTATCGCACCATGTGCAGCGAAGCGGGCAACCAGTCAAACGGACAAACACACAAGGCTGGCCCACACGGGTGGATTCGCCTTGAATGCTATGAAAAATTTCGGTGATTTGTAGAGTTTGAGCGGCGGTCATAGTAGAGCATGGAATCAACCTAGCCTATCGGAATTGTACCGAATCTGTGTGGCTTAGTGCCTGTTACAAAATAGCTTGAATATCTCGCCTCCCATCTTCGGGCTATCTTTGAACGCCCCTCAATCGAAAACACCTCATCATAGCCGTGCTATTCTTCGGC
>CBDUWS010000235.1:0-3720 GCA_965370985.1 uncultured bacterium | reverse complement strand
ATCCTTTCGCAACCATTGCCCTCCTGGATATGAAGTCTCGTTCCAAACTCTAGCCCTTTTCATGCCCATGATGAGCTTGATGGGCGGAATCAAGTGAAAACCGCATGGAACACCCGGCTCGCCGTGGGCTAGACTCTTCCAACATCCCATTAGCCTTTTTTCCCCAGGGAGGCTTTTCCCTCATTGCCGTTCTCGGAGTCCTGACTGTTATCACCATTGGCTTATCACTCGTCACACCCGCCCTTGTCAAAATTTTGTACCAAGCGCCATCAGGAAACAGAACGCCTCCAGCTCCGCCATATTGCAGATGGAATTCAAACCTATCTGAAACAGAACAAGGCATTTCCACCTTCCTTGGACAGCCTTATCCCGGATTATGTCCCGTTTTCTGCGGCCCAGTTGACCACGAATGCCCATGGGTTTCCTCGCTATTACGCTGCTCATCCAAACATGATCGGCTTTAACAATAGCACGGGGCTGTCTGCCGCCGAACTGGTCAATGCTCGATTCCTCCTCTTATCCAATCTCACACAGGACGTCGCATCGACCATCACGACTCCAGTTGAATTCGAAACCTGGTGGACAACGAGTGAAAGTCTTGCCCCCAATCTGCACCTTCATCGGAGCAATGTCGGACATTTATTCTATTCCTTAGCCATCACGCCTGAAGGTAACGGGGCCAGCTATTTCATCAGTACGACACCTGCGACAGATTCCGGCGGAGGCTTGCTTCCCACCCACAATGCCTTCCATCTCGTGGGAACCATGATCGGCTTTGATGAAGCAGCGACCTATTCCCTTCCGGAAGTCCAATTTGCCCTCACGACCAACACCGCCTATTGGTTCGATCCTCTCTGCTCTGCCACAAAGCAATGGAATCCTCTTGGCCCGAGTTGTTGAAGTCTCCCAATCGTCAGAGATGAGTTCAGCGTCACTGCCTACACAGGAACGACGGCACATAGAATTGGATTAACGACTAGCAGGAAACGGGTGTGGCAGACGGCCAGACGGTTGAGTAAATGAAAGTAGTGGCTGAAGCACTATGTGCAAACGGGAACTGTTGCGAATAAAGATTGGCTCGCGTTTTTCCGACAGATGAAGGAGGGGTATACCCGGGAAAATCTGCCACGACCTCAATTACATGCATGTCACCGCCAGAGCTTTAGAGAGAGCTTGAAGAAAGGTTGCGCTGTAACAGAATCATGAGAATCAAGGCTGCACAGCCATGGACCGTCCCCTTTTCGCAACACGGTTTACGCCTTCCCTCTTCACCAGGCTTTACGCTTGTGGAATTAATTGGTGTGTTGGCTATTTTAGCGATTCTGGCCAGTTTTGTTGCCCCAAATGTCATCAATCAACTACGGGCTGCCAGACGGGATGCTGAGGATCAACAATTGGCGAATATTGCTCAAGGCATCGAATTGTATATTCGGCAAACACGGTCCTTCCCGGCAACCCTCCCGGCATTGAGTCCAGATTATGTGCCGACTGCATCTGGCCAGCTCACGCAAAATGCCAATGGCTTTTTGCGATATTACTTCGTCCAACCCACTATCGGCGGCTTTACAAACGTGGCAGGGTTAGCTCCCACCGCACTAGCAGATTCCCGGGTTTTACTCATTACTGATTTAACGCAAAATGCGAATCCAAGCATCACCACGTTTGCGAAATTCGAAACATGGTGGAATACCGACGAAACCGGGATCCCGGACCTCAAAATCTACCGGGGACATGTTGGCCATCTTTTCCATCTATTAAGCCTTTCTGCCGATGGGGCTGGAGGCAGTTACGCCATTGACGGAACTTCAACCAATTCTGGTGGGGGCACTTTGGCCGCGCATGCCCGTTATCACATTACTGGAACAGCAGTCGCGCTGGATGAAACAAATGTATTTAGTACGGCAGAAAAACAATTCGCCATGACCGCGAAGCAGGCTATCAATTTGATCCTGATTGCACAAGCGGAACCCAATGGAGGGTGATTAGTAGCGGGTGTTACGCCCCATAGGGAATCAATCGGATCATGGCTTTACTATTCACTAAGCCCTCTCTGAATCAAAGTTTTTGGCCAACGGTCATGAAATTTTCTGATACATTTCGAAATAGGTTATTTCGCAAACAACCCTCGGTTCTGAGCGTGAGCCTAGTGAATGGTCGTCTCAAAGCCATGGCCTTCACAAATAATTCTGTTCAACAGACTTGGGAAATGCCTGGGTTCATTAGGAGTTTTAAGTCTCTACAGCAAGCGATTTCTGATGCCATCCACCATACACAGTTTCTTGGCACTCACATTTCAATACTAGTAGAAGACCAACGATTCATAAGCCTTACGTTTCAACTCCCAGTGATGGCGCTCACAGACTTGCTTCCCATTCTTGAACGCAAAGCACAACAGATAAAAGCCTGGGAAGGGCCAGCAGTCTGGCGTTATCACCTCGACCTTCAAGCTAGGGGGCAACAGAGCGTTCACCTCGAAATTTGGCCACAAAGTTTTATCGATGAAATTATTCAGATCTGCGAGGATTCCGGCTTAGACCTTCAACTGCTTGCACCACTCTCATCCCTTTCAGAAAGCCAACTCAGTACCCTGCCTGTGGAACGTGGTGAAGCGGCTATTCTTATCACCATGTTAAATGGACAGGTGACATTCATCGCCGGAGGGGAAGACGGTTCCTCCATCCTGACTCGACACCTTGCCCCGACACAAGATTGGGTGCCTCTTGGAGAACGGGTTGGCACAGAGATCAATCGCACCATCATGTTCATTATGCAACAAACCAACCTTGATATTCCCAAAATTTGGTTTTTAGGTGAAGAAGAACAATTGACCATAGAAGAAATTCAACCTCATGTTTCTACGCCAATACATTCATGCCCGGTCACTCCAGATTGGAAATACTGGCTTTGGGCGGGCTCTACGCTCCCAATTAACCTCAACAATAATTTTACACCACCTGAAGTGCGTCGGGCACCCCTCAAGAAGATGCTTATAAAAACCTTGGCCGCCACAATTGCAGGATTTCTTATTGTAGGTGTTGGGACCACAGGAATCCTTGAAGGTTATTTTGCCAAGAATCAAAACCATCTCCAGACCATGACTGCTCAAGCAATGGCTCTCCAAGAGGACCAACAACACTGGGTCAGTCGACTCGTCGCCATACACACCAAACGGCAATGGGCACAGGCGATCATTGAAACCAAAACTGCGTCACTCGAAGGGCCTCTGTTCAGCTATTTGGGAAACGTTATTCCCCATCAGATGATTCTTCATAAAGCTGCGGTCAAACATACTGATGACATGTGGGACCTCGAGCTGAGTGGAAGCATATCAGCGAATCTTCCTTCGGCCTTGTTGCTGGTTGATCAACTCGCTCAACAATTAGCACAAGGTCCTTATCATGTCACGGTGAAGGAAGGTTGGCGGGATCAGCTGCTGAGCCAAACAAATTCCCAAACATTGAGTAGAAATACACAACCACAATACCAATGGACATTAAAGGGAAATTTATCATGAATGGCTGGTGGGAGAACAAAATTCTAGTTCCGTCTTATATGTCTTTCCTGAAAATCTTCAGTACGACATTCATGCTTGCTGGAAGCCTTATTTTTGTGGGTTGGATGAGCACTAACAAGTTCGTGGAAGTTTATTCTAGCCAAGCTTCCATCCAGACCGTCACGGATTTGAAACGTGACATTTCTCAGCTTCGTGTTCAATATCGA
>CBDUWS010000234.1:0-3720 GCA_965370985.1 uncultured bacterium | reverse complement strand
CTTTCCGTTTTTTCTCTTCCCATTTCTCCCAACCATATAGTTTTCGGAGGGCTTTATGATGTCCCAACAGGCACAGGCACTTTGGACGAGGCGGTTCTTTCTCAAGACGTCATTCGCTGGAATGATGCTTCTTGGCAGTCGTTTCATGTTTCCTGATTTGGCCGCAGCGCATTCACTCCCTGAAGGCCAATTACATCTGTATAACGTCAATACGAAAGAGCGGCTTTTGGTGAAGTATCGGAATCGATCTGGTCAATACGACCAAGGGGCCTTGAATGACATCAACTATGTCTTACGGTGTCCTCATTCGAATCAGACCTGTGAGATGGATATCCAGTTGTTGGAATACGTGAATCAGGTGGAGAAGTTAGTGGGAAAAGGGAAAGAAATTCGTATTTACTCGGCCTACCGTTCACCCTCATACAATGATTTGTTGGTTCGGCTTGGCCGAGGCGCAGCCCCGAACAGTTTGCATACCACTGGACAAGCCGTGGACTTTGCGATCCCCGGTGTTCGACTTTCCCAGGTACGGCGAGCTGCAGCAAAACTCAAAGGAGGGGGAGTTGGCTATTATCGTCGGCGTGGATTCATCCATATCGATACCGGACCCATCCGATACTGGTAACCTGTCCTCCCGATACTCCCCTCCTACAACGTTAGGGTCCATCCGCTTTGACCATATGCAAGGTTCGCTGTGGAAATGGAATGGTTAAGTGTTCTGCATCGAACCGCTGTTTTAAATTTTTCGTCAAATCAAATTTGAGTGGCCAGTAATCGCTGCTTTGACACCACACGCGAATAGTGAGATCGACTGAACTTTCGCCAAGATTTCCCACAACCACCAGAGGAGCCGGATCAGCCAAGACTCGTGCATCGGCTTTCAACACCTGTTCTACGACTGACTGGGCTTTATCAATATCGTCCGTGTAATCGATACTCATGACCAGATCCACACGTCTGGTCGCATGGTGGCTGTAATTTTTCACAACGGTACCCCAGACCTGACTGTTGGGCACCAAAATTTGCACATTGTCCGGTGTGGCTAATTCCGAGAAAAAGAGCCTGATGTCTTTGACAGTGCCAGCCGTTCCTCCGGCTTCGACATAATCTCCAACCTTGAATGGACGGAAAACCAACAACATTACCCCAGCCGCCACATTACTGAGTGTGCCCTGAAGGGCCAAACCGATCGCCAAGCCCGCCGCGCCAAAGACCGCGATTAAACTTGTTGTCTCGATCCCGAATTGGGAGAGGACGGCCAGGAAGGTGACGATCAACACCAGATAGCGCACAAAACTGGAGAGAAATCCCTTGAGCGTTTGATCGACTTTTCCCGATCGTTCAAGCCAGTACGCGACTCTTCCTTTTGCCCAATTCGCAATCAATCGCCCAACAATAAGAATGAAAATGGCACCAATGACTTTGAGGCCATAGGTTATTAAAAGATTCATTCCTTCTTTCATCGCTTCTTCCATATAATCCTCCTTTTCGAAGAATGTAATTGATGGGCTAGGCAAAAGACCGGAAAAATCAGAATGCCAAGGAAGATAATTCGTTTATTCCGGTTTGTAAAGAAAAGGGAAGCATTAGTAAAGAGAGAAAGCACGTAAGACGCGATCTCCCCGAGCCCTTAGAAAGGGCCCGTGGGATACTTCCAGCAGGGGATTATCGTTCGCCGCGCATGCGACCTAACCAATGTTCCATTTGTTTTCCTGCGGCTTCCCGCCCACCCAGTCCAAAGGAGAGAGCAATCGCGACTGCAATCGCTCCTAGAGTCAACCCAAAAGCTAGATTGACGATATCGTCCGCCAAGCCCATGGCACGAAGACCCATAGCGAGAACGAGACCCACAATCGCAAATCTGGAAATTCCTGCCAACATGCCAGCATTGCTTCCTCCTACACGTTGAATAGCATCACAGGCTAAATTCGACAACCAGAATCCGACTCCAATAATGGCGGTCCCCAACAAAACTTGTCCACCAAATTGAATAAACATCGCAACCAATTGTGACAGTTGTTCAAATCCCAATCGGTTGGCCGCTTCCACTGTCGCAAAGAGCATAATAAAAAAGACTAAGACCTTTCCGACCAATTGAGAGGGCGTGATCCCTCCTTCAAAAACTTGCCCAATGCCAACCTTGGCTGGAAGTTGGTCAAACCCCATTCCTCCCAACAAATTACTGATGAGATGAGAAATAAGCCGCGACACGAAAAAGGCAACCGCCAGAATAATGGCTGCGGCAAAAATATTCGGAATCGCGCTCATCATCGAATCAAGCATATCAGTCGCCGGAACCGTAATGACTTCAATATTTAAGGCCTGCAGGGCCGCAATAAGGGCGGGCACAAAAATCAAAATATAGGTGACTAATCCCACAAGTTTCGACAAGGACATTGTTCCTCGTAGGCCGACCTGTTCTCCAAGTCCATCCGCCCCGCTTGCGGCCAACAGATTGCTCACCAAATCTCGAACAATCTTTGCCACTAACCACCCCACTCCTCCAATGATTAAAGCCCCAAACACATTAGGAAGCATACCCAACATCTCATTAACCATCCCCTGGACCGGGGCTAAAATTCCGTCTAGTTCCAACGTGCCAAGAATACCTGGGAGAAACAATAAGATAATCAGCCAAAACAACACATTGCCCAAGTTATCGCTCATGGGACTCATCCCCGCCTCTGAGCTGAGTTTGTCATCTAAACTCGTCGCCTGCAAGGCTTTGCTGACCACAGACCGCACGACGGTGGCTAACACCCATGCGACTAACAACAGGACTCCGCCAGCAACAATTTTTGGGACAAAAGCCAATACCTGATCAAGCAGACCACGTAGAGGGCCTGACACAAGTTCCAAATTTAAGGCATTAAAAAATCCTACCAACACAAACAGCAAGACCAGATAATACAATGCCGCTGCGGTTCCACATTCGACATCCATCTGAGTCCCGGTAGTTGCTCCCAATCGTTTATTCAGTTGGAGAAAGCCGAGTCCCTTCCGGACCCCGGCCCTGATAACGATGGCGACAACCCACCCAATGATGAGAATCCCTAATGCTCCCAGAATACCTGGCAAGGAAGAGCCAAGGGTCTCTTGTAAGGTTTCCGTTAATTTGGTCATGTCCATGGATGACTCCTTTTCGTGAAGATTCACTGTGGTAGACCGAAAAATTCGGACTGTTACCGTCTTAAACTTTGGCTTTCAACTCAGTCGTACAATAGCCACATTTGATTGCTTTGAGGGGAATCGTCATTTGGCAAAGCCCACATTCTTTGGCTATTGGTTCGGCTAATGGCGCCCCTTCTTCTTTTAATTTATCAATACTTTGAATAACCATCTCTCCGAACGGACAAAAAAGAATGTACCCCGAATCCACATCCTGCGATAGTTGAGAAAGCTACTTCTTCAACAGATCCCGGGCTCACTGAGCCATAGCTCTTGCGCGTGTGGCTCAGCCAGTTTCGCTTCGTCTTTCTTTTTTAGGGAATTGATCCAGTTGGTCACAAGGAAAATTGCAAAGGCCACAATCAGGAATTGCCCACTCCTTGGATTAGAATGATGGTAAGCCCAGCCGCCTCTCGATCATTACCTGAACCCAAATATAATGGTCTACAATCCAATCCCATACCCCTTCCTTCTCCATACCTATTACCCTAAAAACAGCAGTTGGATCACGAAAGTCTGCACAACCTCTTGACGCGCCTAGGAAATGTAAAA
>CBDUWS010000233.1:0-3721 GCA_965370985.1 uncultured bacterium | reverse complement strand
TGAGCACGGCAAAAAGGCGAGAACGCCGCTGGCGGCTTTTTTCAACATTCCCCTTAAGGAAATCCTCAGTCTGGTTGACGTGCCTGCTGAATCGGAGGACACGGTGTGGTTCCGAATGAACAGAACACACAACAATCCCCAGTCTTGGGCCGAAGGGGCGCTTTGCACCCCTGGCACTCGTACAGCACCTGGCAGGAATCAACAGGCATCGTTTCACTTTTTTTACATCCACACTGAGGGCACGTAATGGTGGATTGGAGCTGAAGACGTTCAGCGTCACTCATGAGAAGAACCACCTTCCTGTATCAACGAGGAAGGAAACCCCGCGTTTGTGGTCGTTGCCATTAACGTCTCGACATCGGTGTCTTCATCGTCAAACGTCACCACGGCGCGTGGTGGTTCCAACGACATGTTGGCCTCAGACACCCCTTCTTGCATTTCCAAGGCTTTTCGGACCGTCACCGGACACATGGAACAGGTCATGTTCTCGATAGTCAGTGTGATGACTTGTTCCTTCGCGGCGGCAACTCCCGTCCCAATCACCATTCCTAGAATAGCCAGTACCCCAAGTAGCGTTTTCATGACTGTTTCCTTATAAAAATAGTGGGCCAAGTGTTTCAACACCAATGGCGGCTCCTATGATCAAGGTCCCGGTCCAAAGAGCCACCTTCACCAATTTATCTGATGGAGACGTGCCGCAAGAGGAGCCTTCCTTACACGGAACCTTGGTCTTTCCGTAGACCTTCCAAAAGCCTGCCGTCAAAAACCCAAGGCTCGCCACCAGGAAAAAAGGTTGATAGGGAGCCAATGCCGTGAGGTGACTGATCCATGCCCCGCTGACGCCAAGCAGAAGCAACACAAAAGGCCCAAGACAACACGTCGAGGCTAAGACCGCTCCAATGAGTCCTCCCGTCGCGTATATCCCTTTTCCTTTCATCCTCTGTTTCCTCCTTCCTAATAATCATGGTAATACCTGTAGTAACCACAGATACAAGAAGTTTTTTAAAAAGGAGCGACCCCATGTTGATTGGAACCTTGTCAGAACGGACCGGCTGTCCTATTGAAACGATCCGGTATTACGAGCGCATGAAGCTCTTACCGAAACCGCCGCGCACCGAAGGGGGACACCGCCTCTATGACAGGGAGCAAGTCAAACGATTGGTTTTTATCCGGCGCAGCCGAGAACTGGGGTTTTCGCTGGAGGAGATTCGTACTCTGCTACGGCTGGTTGATGGTAAGCGGTATACGTGTCAGGAGGTTAAAACCATTACAGAGAACCATTTGGAAGATGTCAAAAGGAAAATCGCTGATTTACGGCGGCTTCAAAAAACTCTCGCCGCCATTTCTGGCCAATGCGAAGGCGGTTTAATACCGAATTGTCCTATTATTGACTCGCTCTTTGAGGAGAAACACCCCTTGAGTTATACGTTGGCTCGGCGATAGCTGAAATCGGCAAAGGATCTATAGACATCATGATTAATTAAAGTAGGCTGCACAGATACACACTTGTACGAGGAGTCAAGAATAAAAACCTGCCATGGTAAACTCACATCATCAAAGGCCACAACAAGTTTTAAAGCCTAAGAGAGAATCCTTCTAAGAAATCACCCTCAATACATCATTGTTTGCGAATTACATGGTGTAACGCTTCCCTTTCAGCGTAACCGTCAATTCAAAACGCAGAAACATGATTTTAGGCGTACTTCTTTAGGCGGTTGTTAACGCTCCTTTCTCCTCCTTTAGCCTAGCCAATATCTTATCAGCGACTTGTCGTGCGACCTGTTTTCGTTCTGCTTCCGGGACGTCGTCCATTAAGAAGAGATTCGCGTATTTCTTGTGTAAAGGGAGGGTATCGATGTGGATCACTTTTTCTTCATCAACCTGATTTTTCAAAATCCTGCCGATACACTTCAAAAAACAACCGTCGATCATAATGACCTTGTCGGCCTCCTTTGTCCAACGTGCCATAGATGAGTAAGGTACTAAGAACGCTTCTGCATAACAACAGCGTGCGTACGCCGGCACTTTCTTCGCCACCATATTAGCTGCAAGCCGGGCAATTTCTCCCCGGATACAAGGGCCCTCGCAAGAAAAAACGGGAATCTTTTTCTCGATGATCTGCTGTTTGGCCCAAGCTTCACCTGCGGGACAGACGCCTTCTACGCCGTCAACCTCAACAGAGAAATCCGGCGTCGACTTAACTTTTGATGTACTCATCGCGCATCTCCTTTCTTACTCAGGCCTCTTGATCAACCTAAATAGGGCAGCCTTTCAAGTATTTAGAAGTGCAAGGATCATGCTTTGTGCGGTCCTTCAGAGTGCCCTAAAAGATCTATTAGAAATCAAGAGATTATAGTCCTAGATTCCATTCTTGGAACATGTGTTACGCTGGCCAATGAGGCATTCTGACCCTCGGCAGGAAAAGCCATGTGGCGATTCGCCTCATTCTGGTGTGCTCTTTAGAAGGGGGTCGTCTCAGACTAAATCAAGGATGGAGCTTTACCTGGCCCTTCTATAAATTCATCCGCATTGAAAAGTCAGAGTTTTTTAGATACCGGGAGGCTGTATGAGTTTTTTGACCATCGCAATCCTAAAGGCTCTTCCTTTGAAATAATTTGACCATCCTACTGAAATGGTCCTATCTTTCTAGCGGTTTCTGTGAAAGAGGCGAACCTCAGAAGAAGGTTTTCCCCGTCAAATCTACATCGGATATTTTATGAAATCATTTCGCGCCCTTCATCTGCTTTATTGTCTGTGGGCTTTGGTCGTGGTCTTTTCCCCCTCAGGTAGTCAAGCCACAGATTCTGAAGAAGAACCGCGGTTGCCTCTCGCTATGGGAGTTTTTTTGAAGAAACCTCAGGCGCGAGTGTATGAACTCCATATTCATTTGACGAATATGAGTCAGGAATCGGTGACGGTGAATGTGCGTGACTTGCCCTGGAATCCTCCGAATGATTCGAAGTGGTTCTCCGTTTTCCGAATGGATGACCAAGACAGTCCTGTGAAGAAACGGGTTCAGGATTGGAAACTCGGATCACGTGTCATTCAGCTTCTTCCGGGTGAATCGGTTCAAGATACGCTGTTGCTAAACCCTCGGATGCCTTCTTTATTGGACGACATTGCGCAATTCGGTGTGCAACTTCGTTGGGACTGTCCTCCGGAATCTTTGAAGTTTGTGTGTGCAATAGACTCTCCTCACGTCCTGACCATTCCAAAAGGCGATGCTGGTCAGCCGGAGGTGTATTCAGTCGATGCACCCATGTGCCTGAAGTTGGGCCAAACGATTGGTCTTATCAAGGTGCCAGAAGGCCATGAGGTCCTTTTCCTTCTGACCCCCGAGTCGGTGATGGTTGATCTTCCAAAAATTCAAGCTCTTCTTTACCAGGTGGATGACTATGTTCAACAGTGCCAACCGTCGTGGACGAATAGTTGGGCGGTGAGTTTTTTTACCGAAGAGCGGTTTGCGGGGTTTTTGAGTGATGAGGGGAATAAGCGTTACTTCGAACAGGGTGTCTGGCAACAGGTGAATATCGGCCAGTACTCCAGCCAAATTCGTACCTTATTCCGATTTCCATGGATTAAGGAAAGGTCCGATGATGTGTATCTTTCAGTGTATCGGTGATTCACATGGAAAAGGTGCAGGCTGGCCTGAGACTCTACCAGCCCTTAGTCTTGCTTATTGCGTCCTGTAAGGCGGGCCCTTTACTTCCAAAGGAGGGGG
>CBDUWS010000232.1:0-3732 GCA_965370985.1 uncultured bacterium | reverse complement strand
TGTCGATGAAAATTGTACTTGATATTGATACGGTTCAAGCGCCTCGGTTGGAATGGGCTAGAGTTCGGGGTATTGAGTTGGCATCCCCGCCAGGGGCTTCCTCTCAAAACAAAAACGGAATTATTTTCGTATGTCGAATAGGAAGAACAGCTGCACAAGGAGAACGAACAGTATGAACGGTCTGCGTTTGATGGGAACTTGAGGCGTGTTATGGTGATTGGGGGCCTCGCATTTTTGAATTCGATGAGCTCTCAAGAGGCCGTGGCTTGGTACGATGGAAGCGAATGTGGAGTAACTGGAATATGCGGGGGTAGGTCAAGTTCGATGTGTTGGCGAAAGCTCTAAATGTCGAAACGAAGTCGGGGAGTGGAGCCCAAGTGGCTGAAATGTGGGCGAAGGGGTTCAGAAAAGAAATGGCTGATTATTGTCTGCAGGATACCTTTGTGATCTATGGCTGTTATTCTCTGATGGTTTTCCAAAAACCTTACAGTCGAGAGGACGTTTTTCGAATGCCGCAAAACATTCACGTAGACTGATTGAACTCAAATTTTATGGTTTTGTTTGTTGAAGAAGTTTGATTTCATCATTTTGTTCATCAACTTTCAGTTGTAAATCTAGAAGCTGTTCGTTCAAGGAATTGCTCTCCTGAGTGTTTTGGTCTTTCACCTCATCATTTGTCATTCCATCTGATGTGGGAGTGAGAACACGTGGTTCTTTCAAATTTGATGTCTTAAAAAGACTATAATTAATCATCAACCAATGAGAGTTGGCTGGAATTTCCATTAAAGGGTGCGATTCCTTTGGGTTGATGAGTGCTTCTTCCTGGGAAAAATGAATGGTGGTATAGCGGAGTAAGTTTCCTCGTGAATTCTTACCTTTTTCTTTATCAAACAGGGGTTTTCTATTATTTTTCAAATTTATAAGCATAGTAGTAGGATGGAAAATCGCCACTGTTCCTTTAACCACTGATGAATTTTCATTGGTATCTGTGCAGATAAAGGTGACAAGTTCTTCTGGAGTGGCTTTGGACAATGCCGAGGCTAGGTGAGGGCCTAGGAAACGAATTTGAGAGGGTGAAAATACTGGGAGTTGGGGAGAAGATCCTGAAAGGATCTGTTGGAGAAGGCCGCTCTCCTGAGTTTGGGTGATCCCTCCTAACATTTCTTGAATAAGAGAGTCAGAAATCCAGGCGGGATGATTAGGGGCAATTTTAAAGGTTTTGGTGGACTGGAGGGCAATAGTTCCCTCTTCACCTTGATATAAGAGCATTTCCACATCTGGAGTCCATGAGCATTGGATATGGCTCATACCTATTGCCACGACAATGGCCAGGAGTCTAGAAAGGGAGTGCAATCGGTATTTGAGAGAAGATGTTCCACTAAACATAAAGAATATTGGGTAATAAATGCCACATGAACATGATTCTTAATTGACGGGACAAGGACGCAATAAAGGGCTATTTCGGATTAGAGATGGGAGAATTCTTGATTTTATAGAAAAAATTATTTTTGCGGTTTAGGAATGCGGAGTTTTGGAAAATGAGAACGACCTAGGAGACAAGTAGAGGGTAAAACAGATATTTGGAACTATAAAAAAATCCTGTCTAAGTATGCCGGATTCCACAAGCCCGTGCAATTCCATCTTGATACCGGCTCCATAGGGCCAAGGCTTCTTCTAATCGGGAGAGGATCTGGTACTGCTGGCTAGTCTCGGTGGCATGGTGCGTGATCATATCGTAGATGAGTTTTCTGGCACCGGGCGCAAACATATGCTGGGCTCGAATATAATCCATACATTCCAGGGAAAGACCTTGGTGTTGGACGAGTGCATATTTTTTGATCACATCTTCAATTTCTGCTTGATTTTGTGGTGGTTTGGGATATAAGACTTCTTCTGGGTCGCTTGAGGTGCCTTTAATGAAAATTGTTAACACGGCGGCGCCAAAAGTCCAGTCGTCCTCTTGGCAAATGCGATTTAACCATTCTCGATAAGCACGGCTGGGGGCCAATAATTCCACATCACGAAATCCGGCTCTGTTGAATCCAAGGCCTTTCATCATATGCAGAAATAATTCCTGGTAGGGGCGCCCCAGGGAAAATCCTCCGGTTTCTTCCTCATAAATGATTGTGGCGAGACGTCGGCGGACTTCCCACGGAGGATTTTTCCCAAGAATTTGTGCGAGAAGAATGGAAAAGTCTCTAACATACACCACATATTCTTGATGGAAATAAATGTTTAATTGTTTTTTGGTGATCGTGTTACTTTGAAAACTCTCGGTTGCCCAATGTTGTTTGCGGCGTAGGATATCAAAGATGCGGTCTCTGAATTGTTCGGGAGAGAGTGTCTTAAACATCTAGGTGTGAATTGGGGATGGGGAGTGGTTGCTCAATGATACGGGTCTGTGGTTCTTGATTCTCTTATTGGAAGTGGTGTTGCGAGGCATACATCAATATCAATAGAATATCACATACTCAGGGAGTCTGTAACCATGCAACCTATTAATATCGCCGATCCTGATCGCATTTTAGAATTTTTAGCCGATGTGGCTCTAAGAGGGCAGGGTGTCACGACGGAAAATCTCATGGAGTACGTGATGGATGAGGGGTTTATGGAGCCCACATATTTGAGTGCGAAGGGTGAAGATCCCGAAGCTTACTATAAAGGGCAATCTCATGCGTGGAAAGTATATCAGGTTCGCGAATGGAAGCGCGTGTTAATTATTTCCGGCGGTGCTGGGAAGGAGCGTCGTATGCAAATTACCGAAACTCCCTAAAAATGAGATTGAGGTGAGACGGCTCAAAGGAACTGTTGATATAATACACGTTTTGGGAGTTAGTACCAGCCTCCCAAGAGTTTCCCTTCTTCAAAATATAAATATCGGTGTTTAATTGTACTTGAATCAATCCAATCCTCATATACCCATTCTTCCCGACGGATGCCTTTGTCAGTATAGCTGACATTCATTTGATAGGGAGAACCCCAAGCTTTCATCACTTGCTCTCGACTCATCCCGGCCATGACGGCTTTATCTTGAATATGTTGTTCAAATGTTGGGTCCATTAAACGAGGGATAATGCCCCAGCCTATCATCCAGAGGGCAAAGGCTCCTAAGAGGCAATAAAGGGTGAGTCGAACAGGCTTGCGGCAAATCCAGGAGGTTGGAGTTGCTTGGGATGTCTGGCTGTTTTGGAGGGACATGTTTAAGCAGAAAATGGACGGCTTAGGTACATAATGGAACGTGGGCTTTGGCCATGATTATTTCTGCTTTCGTTAAAAAACACTCTATCAGTGGATTTGAAAAGGGGTCAAGGTTGCCCGCGTATGTTTCTTGAGGTTGAAAATAATCCAAATTTTGAGGGGTCGTACTTCCTCAGGTTTAAGGAATTAGGACCTCCTCGACTGCTCACACATGTGAAGTCCTATGAACGAATGTCCCGTGGAGAATGGTGTGAGGTGACCGGGTGTTGTGATGACCCTGATCAACCCTTTTGCCCAGCCTATGCCCAGAAGGTGGAAGATTCAGGGGCGGGGCTGACCTTTATTATCTTTGGTGGAAATTGGGGAATTCGCTTAAAGTCTGAGGGCTCAATAGGGGAATGGAGCCTCTATGATGTTGAGCAATGGGGGGAAGGGTATCTGTCGATAGGCGAAGAGCGAGACCTTCGTTTTCTCTAGGCGCCTGTCGGGCTTAGGGAATCGAGAGCGAAAAAGCGGCTGAGCGAGGGCAGATTT
>CBDUWS010000231.1:0-3735 GCA_965370985.1 uncultured bacterium | reverse complement strand
GTGAAGGTGGTGCCTTTCCCTTGTTCACTGTCAACGGTAATCGTTCCTCCATGTGCAACAACCACATCCTTGACGATTCTGGTCCCTAATCCCGTGCCCCCAGGTTTTCCGCTAATCGCCCCCTTGGTGAATAAGCGATCACGGATTTCTGGAGGCATCCCTCCTCCTGTATCGGTAACACGAATCACAACGGTTTTGGCCTCTGACCCTAGCGAACCGACAACGGTCACCGATCCGCCGACGGGTGTTTCAGGGATCGCATTATTGATCAGATTGTACAAGGCATTGAACAAACGACTAGTATCCGCATACATTGGAGGAAGTGAATCAAGTCCCTGGACATGCAGGGAAACTCCTTTCTCCTTACCATAGAGTCTCAATGAAAGAAAGACTTCTTCTACAACGTCAGCAACTTGGCAAGATACAAGTAGGAGCGGACTGGTGATTCCTTTCACCGTATCAGCAATTTCCCGAACTCGATCCTGAATACGGCGAGCGTTATTCACCACCATATCAAGCGCTTCCTTAGTGAAATTTCTGCTGGCTTCCACCTCGTTCATGGGCATCCCGGTTATCTTCGCAAAATGCTCTTCAAGCTCATCCTCCACAAGTTTGGCTCCATTAATAACAGGCATGAGCATGTTTTTCATGTCGTGACCAATATCCCCCACCACCCGGCTTACCTCAGCAAGATTGGCTTCCTCCAATAATTGTGCAGCCATGAGTTTCCGCTCAGTAATATCTTGAAACGTCACCACCGCTCCAACCAGTCGTCCCTCCTCCCACATCGGTCTACTGGTGTATTCCACTGGAAAACTGGTGCCGTCTTTACGCCACAGCACCTCGTCGTCAACTCGATGCACCGTACCATCCTTGAAGGCCGCATACATCGGACATTCCTCTCGTGGATAGGGGGAGGCCCCATCGGGTTTTGTATGGTGCATCGTGTCATGCATGGGGGTTCCAATGAGTTCCTCCACTTCAAAACCCAACATCTTTGCCCCTGCCGGATTCACAAACGTGGCCTTCCCTTCCAAATTTAAACCGTAAATCCCCTCTCCCATAGAACCGAGAATACGTTCATTTTGCCTACAAACCATTCCTTCCATATCCAGAGCTCTCTGCCGATCAATGGCTGTCGTCAGGCGGTCTGCCACCGAACACAGACTGTGCTTCGTAAACTCCGACAAAGAGTGCCGGGCAAACAAGGCCAAGACCCCAATGGCTTGATGATCTCTCATCAATGGGAATCCTGCGAAGGCCACGAGTCCCTCTCGTTTAGCCCATTCTTGTTCGGGGATGAGGGGATCCCCGATGACCGCATTGGTCAGATGCGGTTTCTGTTCAAACGCAATCTTCCCGATTTTCAGGTGACCAACCCGCACTCGGCTGTGAGGCCCATTCAGATGCGTATAGAGTCCGGCGCTGGCTTGCAACTCCAATACCTGGTCTGCCTCATTGAGCGTCCAGATACGGGCAAAAGCTGCATCGATATGTCGTACTATAGCTTCGGTAGATTTTTGAAGAAGGTCTCGAAATTCTAGATTCTTATTGATGATTTGCCCCACCTCGGCGTCCAATGCTAACAATGCGTTTCGTTCAACCAATGACAATTCCGCCTGCCTGCGCTGAGTGATGTCCCGTCCCACCAGAAGCCGACCAATCACCTTTTCATTACGGACGACATTGCTCACATTCGCCTCAATCCATTTCGAGGTACCATCAGGGCGGATCACCTCGAACTCGACCAGTGAAGACACCGAGATCCCCGCACGAACAGAGGCAAGTCGAGATTCTGCCAAGGCTGCGGCCTCTGGAGAGAGACAGTCCATTAAGGGGGACCCAATAAGTTTTTCTAAGGGTCGGCCAAATAAGAGCACGGCCTGCGGATTGACCCAGAGAATGTTGCCCGCTAAATCTCCAAAAAAGATTGCATCGTTGATATTATTGAGGGTTAATTGAAAATGATTTTGGCTGTCCGCCAAGTCTTGTTCTGCCTTTTTACGGGCAGAGTGGTCACACACAAAGAACACCAGGCATTGAATGCCGTCAAGTTCCAGGGTAGATGCTGAAATGTCGCAGGAAATGAGACGGCCAGATTTGGTGATGCATGTCAATTCATTTGTCCACCCCTGCCCTTTCTCTCTTACAGAATCACAGAACGCCTGGAACTTGTGAATTTCGTTCCTATGAATGGCAGAGATAGGAATGGCCAATAATTCCTCATGGGAATATTCCAACATCATGCAGGCCCTGGGATTCACATTAAGGATTTTGCCATTCTGAAGATCAAGGACAAAGATCCCATCGTTCGAACTGGTAAAGATTTTCCGGAAACGTTCCTCGCTATCTTTCAAGGATTGTTCCGCGAGTTTACGCTCAGAGATGTCACGGATGATGCCACAATAAAAGACTTCTTCTGTTTCCACTGAACGAGACAGAGAAAGCTCAATAGGAAACTCTTCTCCTCCCTTTTTCAAACCGTGAAGCTCTACCCTCCTCCCCACGACTCGCGTTTCTCCTGTTGACTGGACACGCTTGAGACCCTGTTGGTGGGCGTGACGATAACGATGAGGCATAAGAAGGGTAAGGGGGTTGCCAACGACTTCCTCCGCAGTATATCCAAACATATTTTGCGCAGCCTCATTCCACGACAGGATGTTCCCATCCTGATCTCCCAAAATAATCCCATCCTGAGCAGCCTGGACGATTGCACGGTACCGTTCTCCATTAGCAATCAACCCACTAATGGTATTCTCAGTTATCCTTCTAACGGCTTTAAACTCCAGCGCCCGGCGAAGGGTATCTTTGAACTCATCCGCGGTATAGGGCTTTCTCAGAAAATCAAAAGCTCCACGGTTTAAGAATTCAGGTTTATCCTTGAGTTCCAGCATGCTGCTGAGAATAACAATTGGGCAATGGGGATTTGATTGTTTCAAAGAACTCAGGAGGGACAACGCCCCCTTATCCGGCTGATTCCCATCGAGCAGAATAAGATCATATGAGCGTTGATGGACTTGGGCCAGGGCCTCTTGCCCTGTCTCCACAGCCACGATCGAATACCCTTCACGTTCCCGAAGGTCAGGGATAGTTCCCTCAGAATCCTTATCAACGACTAGGATAGCAGAGGCAATTTGCATTTTAGGGTTGAGACTCAAGATTTCCTTCCTCGGATAACATGCAAGCAGCCACGCTCCCCGGTCGAAGCGAGAAACGACAAAATGCAATATCAGGGGCTAGCTCTACTTGCAAGCCCTTCTGATTTTTCAATTATTACCTTGAGAGGTCAATTCATAATACCTCGGATCACATCCATTCACGGTTTCCTCTAGAACATGTAAAGGAACCCCGAACGAGCTGGCTCCTTACGTACAGCATTGAAGAATGAGTGCTTTGACATAAAGCAAGCAATCACCATACCCAATAGGACATATTCAGAAAAAGTCAGGTAAAATAAAATTCATTTAAAATCAATGTAATACCTACCATCTGCGCAATTCTCTTCGGAGGTATTGGTAAGACCAAATTGTAGATTTATCCAAAAGGATACAAGTGGTTATCCTAATAGATACACCTGCAATCCTTGAGGGTGGCACCGTTCCATTAGTTCCGCAAATTAAGACAATTTTTTTCAATAATGTCAAACAAATCCCTTCTAAGAGATCATGACGCCCACCAGGTCCTGGCATGATAATTTCCTCCTCGGCCAAAGAGAAAGCAAGCAATCAAACACTA
>CBDUWS010000230.1:0-3740 GCA_965370985.1 uncultured bacterium | reverse complement strand
CCCGCCTTCGCGGGGGCATGCTTTTTTGACCATTCCCTTGGCTGCTGACGTCGATCATTCCTCGGGCATTTACAGGCTATGGGAAGTGAAATATTCAACAAGCCCATCATATGATAGCCAAAAACTTTTCATTCCGTTTCGTTATCTCATTTCAGGCTTTGTTCCTCTAAAGCACTTCAGTAGTATTTTTCCTCCTCTCAGTTATTGATGAGTTCAAATATTCCCTACTCCCTGCAATCCGAAAATCCAGGGTACATAAGCCCATGAGAATATAACTAAAGATCCCTCCACTCCAGGCCGACAGAAATTAAAAAACCCTTGCAATAATTGAGGAAGTTAAACCCTTTCGCACGATTAAAGGACCGAACTTAAGGTGCTCGGAGAGGAGAACATCGGCAATTCCCAGCTGGTTCTTCTAAGAAAAATGGTCTATGCGCTTAACCTTAAAGCGATCAATCACATGAAACTAAAACTTCCAGATGGATTAATCAAAGGTGCGCAAGCCATTTGTGATCATGAGAAAGATGAGAATGCGAAATCTACGTTTCAATTTAGTCACTAAATTTAATCTTCTCATTCTCTCGCTGATTCTTTACTTGGCCATCGGGATCGGTTTCTTCGCGTCCCATATCCAGTTTTCTCATCAAATGAGTGAATTGACACGTCACAGCTCTGCAGTGGCTGCCATGATGGCACAAACGGCAGAATATGCCTTATTTACGGAGGATCAAGATGCCCTCCGAAAGGTAATCAAGCAACTCTCCTCCAATCCTGATGTTGGGTACGTGGCTTTCCTCAATGCCCAAGCTCATCCTTTGCTGTCAAAATCGATGGATGCAGCAATTCAGATTCCGGAGGTCAACGCTCACGCCATGGAGTCTTCACAAGCTTCCATCCAATCCTATAGTTGGGTGAATCAGGGAGATGGGAATACGTATTGGGAATTTTTGGCACCCGTCGTCAGTCAGCCTCAAACCGATCCCATATTTACTGAATTGGGTAGCTCAACCGTCGCCTCCAAAGTCATTGGCTATGTCCAATTAGGGATCAATCTCAAGGCTCTTCATGAACAACAAGACCAATTTATTAGCTCAATCGCCTGGTTTACGCTCTACTTTATTTTGTTCGCCAGTGCCATTACCATTTTTCTCATTCGACGAATAACAGCTCCGGTTAAGAAACTGGCGACCATGGCCACCGACATTACCCAAGGAAAACTTGACCATCATGTGCACTTAGATGTCGACACTCGGGATGAAATTCATGACTTAGCGGAGGCATTCACGAAAATGCTTGAGTGGTTACGGGGCTATCAGCAAGAGGTCCAGACGTATCAACATTCATTGGAAACCAAAGTTGAGGGACGAACAAAAGAACTCCGTCACGTGACCGAAGATGCCCTCCGCTTGGCAGAAGAAGCCAAATCGGCCAGCCAAGCCAAGAGTGAGTTTTTGGCAACAATGAGCCACGAAATCCGAACCCCCATGAATGGCGTCATAGGGATGACAGGTCTTCTTCTTGAAACAGAACTGACCGGTGATCAACGATACTACACTGAAACGGTTCGCAATTCGGGCGAAGCTCTACTGACCATTCTGAATGATATTCTGGATTTTTCAAAAATTGAAGCGGGAAAATTTGACATCGAATACATCCCATTTAATTTGCAGCATACCATTGAAGAAACCCTTGAGCTGGTAGCCGAACCGGCCGGGAGAAAAGGGTTGGAATTGGTCGGGTGGGTCTTCCCCGATGTCCACACCAATGTCCTGGGAGATCCAGGAAGGTTTCGTCAGGTCTTACTCAATCTTTTGAGTAACGCCATCAAATTTACCCGAGATGGTGAGATCGGTGTTCAAGTTCTGCGTATGAACGAGACGGACCACGACATTAAAATTCAAGTCCAGGTTTCAGATACGGGAATTGGCATTGCCCCTGAGGCCAAAGAGAGAATTTTTGAATCCTTCAGGCAGGCAGATAATTCCACCACACGGAAATATGGAGGAACAGGCCTGGGTCTAGCCATTTGTTCACGCATTGTGGAATTAATGGGTGGCGAAATAGGGGTTAAAAGTCAGATAGGACAAGGAAGCGAATTTTGGTTTACGCTTGAATTCCAAAAGCATTGGGAAAACCTGCCTGTTAGCCATGACATCGATCATTCTGTGTTAGAAGGGCTTCGAGTATGTTGCGTGGATGACAACGACACCAACCGTCATTTACTAGCCCGCTATGTTGAGGATTGGGGCATGAATCCCACGTCAGCCTCATCGGGTGTCGAAGCCTTAGCGGTGCTTCGTGCCGCAGTTGCCCGAGGGAAACCCTTTGACCTGGCCATCCTCGATATGCAAATGCCAGGGATGGACGGGCTACAACTCGCCTCAGCGATCAAAGCCGATCCCGCCATTCAGGCGGTTCGCCTGGTCCTTCTCACATCGCTTGGGAGACGGGGCGATGCAAGTGAGGCGCGAAAGGCGGGATATCAAGCCTATTTAACCAAGCCTGTTCGCAAAGGCCAGTTGGAACAAAGTCTCGTCGCAGTGATGTCAAGCAACCATCAGGTTGCGGGAGACGATCGCGGGACATCAATTACAAAGTATGTGTTAACCGAGCAGAAAAACATGGGCATTTCTCTGGATATTTTGGCTGCGGATGATCATCCCGTAAATCAGGAGCTCATTTCGCTCTTAGTGAAAAAACTTGGCCATCAGGTGGAACTTGTTTCCAATGGGAAGGAAGCCTTTGAGGCTCTCCAACGCAAAGCCTTTGCCCTGGTGCTCATGGACTGTCAAATGCCGGAAATGGATGGTTATGAGGCTACCAGGGCGATTCGAAAATGGGAAGGCCATGAACGACATACCCCCATTATTGCCATAACCGCCGCGGCCATGACTGGGGATCGCGAGAAATGTCTTGCTGCTGGCATGGATGATTATCTGTCAAAACCGATCCAGCCGGAAAAATTGCGCGACGCTTTTCTACGGTGGTTGCCCCAGCCGAAGGAAAATGAGATGGCATCACAAAACATTGAGAGCCCATCAAATCCTCAATCAAGTATTCCAGAGGCCAATCCTGAGGAGGTCATTTCTTCAGAGAAGAAAACAATAGACTCCGAGAAGGTGGCAGAGTTACGGGCCTTGGGGGGAAACGACTTTGTCGTCAAAATTATTACACAATTTTTTCAAGATGCCTCGGAATGTGTAGCCCAGTTACAAAATGCCATCGACAACGAAGATCGTGACGAGTTAACCAAGGCTGCACATGGGCTCAAAGGGATTTGTCGCAACATCGGGGTACAACAGTTGGCCGAGTTGGCTTGTGCCATGGAACAACAGGGTGGACATGACTCTTTTGAAAAATTAGGGGACCGATTTGCTATCCTGGGGCAAGAGTTGGCTGAAGCTCAAAAAGCCCTTGAACAAGAAATGGCTCAACACTCCACATGAATTCCTACGGTCATATCTCCAACTTCGGCTTTCACATTGACAGGAAGACTGAACGTTGCAAAGAGCGGGTGTCTTTATTCTTTTAACCTAAAAGCGGCAGTTGAGCGCGAAAAAGCTGTGCAAGCAATTGATGGGCATAGGGAATGGAAAAATTGCGTGGTCACCTTTTGAGTGATGAGTCAATTTTCACATTTACAAGGGGTTTTGCAGACTTTCGTGCTCCAACTGCTGTTTTTAGGTTAACCAAGGCCAACATCCTGACTCTTGCCTTAGCGATCTTCGCCTTTCCCTCTA
>CBDUWS010000229.1:0-3755 GCA_965370985.1 uncultured bacterium | reverse complement strand
TACACCATAAAAGAGGGAAAGAACATATCGGTCAAATAGGCCATGAGCTTTGGATACAAGCCAATGAGCAGAAAGAGAAGAATCCCCCCAAAGAGGGCGGTGGTGGCATAGGCTGAGGTCAGAAGCTTCGTAAACTCTTTGGCTAGCTTGTCATATCGAGCTTCCTTGGTTTTCCACCCTACAATCTCACAGACCCACGCAAAAATCGGCACACCCAACACGAACCCAGCCAGCAAGAGATGTTGCTGGGCGACAATCCATATCAAATTTCGACTGCCAATTCCTGGAACATCACGATATTCCACTGACATGGCTTTGGTCTCCGCACCGGCTGCCATCGCTATAACTGGAAGCAATAGTACCGAGAAGAAACTCACCCATTTAAAGATCGTTGGCATCTTTTCCAGGAACCTAGTAACGCTTGATTGTTGTATTTGGTTGGCCGATTTCATCGCTAGGCCCCCTTCACTCGATCATTTTTAAGATACCAGGCTAACTTCGCATACTTAAATCGCATGCCGCATTCCTGTTTAGGTCAGAAAAATTTCAATGCCATTTTCTTTATTTCTTTTTCTCTGGTTCCGCCTTTTTGGCAGTAGGTTCTGTTGGCTTTTGATCATTGGAATCTTTCGTTTCACCGCTCTTTTCTTCCTCAAGCTTTTTTACCACCAATTCTGCTTTAGCCAACACCTTCTCGGCTTCTTTTAACACTTTTTTGGGTACAACCTTCTCTTCTTTTGGTCCACTGGAGATAAACTCATATTCTTCATGGGGGTGAGGGGTCGTTGAGGGTAGCAGAGTCCAGAAGACAAAGACCAGAACCACCCCGGCTCCGGTAAAGGCCGTCAACAGAAGTGGCTGGTCTGAAGGGATCCGAAGACCATCCCAGAAGTTAGCTCTTTCCTCTTCTGTCCCGTCCAGAGGTTTCGCGTTTTTCACAAATGGTTGCGTGAGCCTCCCAAGCCCATACAGCCATCCCAAAATACAGAGAATGAGGACCACCGTTGCGACACTCCCCCACATGACTAATTCCAGAGTAATCTGTTCCGCAACGCCCAGAGCGGGATAGAGGCCTTCTTTGAAGGAATGGACAATGCTGGAGGTGACGGACTTTGCGACCCCGGTTACTTCAGAGACGATGATTTGGATCACCGGCAACACAACGGCTGAAAACACCGCCCAGCGAATCCAGAGATTCAGCCCAAAACCTGGCTGTGGATCCACCTTGAGGCGGTCAATCATGACGGTCCGTGCGCAAAGGCCTAGTGCCCAAATATCAACAGGGAGGGAGATCAATAACAAAAGGTAGAACCCCGTGCCTTCCCAGGGATGCATATGAGCGGCCAACAACAACAGGCAGAACACCATTTTGATGGGAAACCCCGTCCAAAAGGTGGGCCAAAAAACAAGAAGGCCTAATTTAATATTCGACATGGGCATTGGCAGAGTCGATTTAATCCAGGAATTCACGATTAATGATAGCTGACCACGTAAACACCAAAATAAAGACCATAATGACAATCCAGCCAATGAGAGCTATCGGTCGTTTAAAGAGGTTGCGCTCAGGGTTGGTATCAATAAAGGGAAGTGCGGCCAAAAAAGCCATAAAGGCACCGGGAAGTACAATGGATCCCATTAATTGGCCCAATTCCCCACCAAAAATCTTCAGACGAAGCAATTGAAAGAGAAAAAGGAAATACCATTCAGGCTCAGGGTGGTAATCGCCTGGATCAGGCGTGGCTTGCTCCAGCAAAACCACCGGTTCAATGAAAGCCAATGAGCAGATGATCAGAAACACACTCGCCATCGCCACGATATCTTTCCAAATTTGACGTGGAAAGAAATAATCCGTCTTGGCCTTTAGCTCTTCTGGAGTCCCCCTAAAGGGACCAGCAGGGCCAGCTTTTCTAAATAAGAAGATATGCAGGCCCGCTAAACCCATGAGCGCTGCGGGCAAGACCATGACATGGATGACAAAAAACCGGCTCAACGTCATCTGACCGGGAGTAGGGCCACCTTTCAAAAATCTGGCCATGAAATCCCCAATAATTGGGGTTTTATCCATGATTTCGACACCAACGACGGTGGCCCAATAGGCCCGTTGATCCCACGGCAACAAATATCCGGTAAACCCAAATCCCATCACAATACCGAAGAGCGCTAATCCAACCAGCCATACTAACTCTCTTGGCTTTTTATACGCTCCCCACAAAAACACTTGCGACATGTGGGCAAACACCATCACCACCATGGCCGACGAACCCCAAAAATGGTAACTCAGAATAAACCACCCGTAATCGACTTCGTGAATGATGTATTGGGTGCTGTCGTAGGCATGGTCGGCACTGGGGACGTAATAAAACATCAGTAAGATCCCAGTGACCACTTGAAGAATAAAAATAAAGAGGAGAACCGACCCAAAGGCATATGCCCACCTGGAACCCCCAGGGATCGGTTCATTCATCATTTTAGCCTGAATAGTCTTCAGACCCACTCGCTCATCAACGAATTCAATAACTTTTTCAAACGGATTGGGTTGGTTAACGGGCTGAGGTTCCTGCTGCATGAAGGAATATTCCTCGAATGAAATAGATGCTTCTAAAGGAGGCGAATTTGATTTTTTACGCCGGCCTTGTATTCAATATCAACAATTTGCATTTCTCCGGCGGCATCAACTTTAAGAGGCAGGACATCCAGGCCACGAGGGGCTGGGCCACTAATGACTCTCCCTGCTTCATCATACAGGCTCAGATGACAAGGACAGAGAAACACTCCATCCGGATTACTTTTCGTTCGTCTCCACTTATACCCACACCCCAAATGAGGGCACTTCCCAGAAAATCCGATGTACGGGGAATTGGCCTTATTCACATGAAGCAAGTCGCCTTTATTACCGAAGAATTTGGCGTCTTTCCCACCATATACCGCCTTTTGGACTTCAGGTGTGGCCTTCACAACCCAAATATTTTTTTCAATTTGCTGCTCCGGCATAAAGGCTTCTTTAAAGCCTCGGCTAAACTTAAATTGAAAGCCAATATTTTCTTTTTTTATTTTCTTCACATTCCCAACAGAAAACCAAGCATTGTCGAAAGGGACATACATAGGCTTCATCAAGAATTTTAAAACCGGAAATGCCAGCGGGAGTGCAATAAGTGCCCCAATCGCACCAGTCATACTAGTAAAAAATGTCCTTCGCGGAACGCCTTGTTCCAACTGGGGGAGCGGCACCAATACTTCACCAGGCTCCACATGCAGGTGATCTTCCAAATGCGCAATTTCTACGTCATGGATTGTGACATATTGCTCTCGCTCAATTGCGGGAAATTGGACAAACTCTTCCGGCGAACACCGGAGGACAATTTCTTCTTCGCTCACCACCTGCTGCACTTGTCCGATAGGGATCTGACGATCAATTCCCTGAGCTCCCACTTCCCTCACAACCACATGACTGATTTCATGTGACAAAGGATCAACAATAACTTTGGAAATCTTTCCGACTTCCTGGTCACCACAGAGAGCTTTGGCGGTAAGTTTTGGTTGCATAACGAGAGACGAATCCTTAGCCGCACTTACTAATACATTTTAATCGGCTTTGGAGTATTCACCGAGGTATCTTTCAAGGTGGTCAGAAAAGCTATCAAGGCATCAACCTCTTCATCAAACATCAGATCACGATATTTATCCGGCATTTTGCCTTTTTTGTATTGCTTATCGAAACCTTCCGCTTTCCACTTCTTGGGATAGAGAAGTTTCTC
>CBDUWS010000228.1:0-3756 GCA_965370985.1 uncultured bacterium | reverse complement strand
TCATTACTGGACGAAATATCGTCAGGATGGATTGACCCTGCGGCTTCTGCTGCATGTTTTAAGGCAGCCAATCGTTCCGCATATCGATGACCCGGTCGAATATGGGCTAAGACCCCAAACCCTTCTAAGGCCTCGGTCACGTGCGATTGCATCCCCACAAAAAACAAATGCTGCTTATGGGCCCGAATGATACGGAGCATATCATCAATGGCTAAGGCAGCCGTTCCATCGATCACCGGCACATCCGATAAGTCCAACACACAACTGGTGAACGTTTGCAGTCCCGTTACGGTCTCTAGTCGTCGCACCATATTTTTAGCAGAGCCGAAACTCATGGGGCCATCCACATGAATCAGCACAATCTTCCCCGCGTTGCGTTCCATCACTGCTGCTTCTTGCGGCGTCAGCGGCGATTCTTCATGCACTTCAGTAATGACGTTCATATTGGCCAACTGCAAATCGGCCATCTCCTTCACAAAGAGTAAACTCGCTAGCACAACGCCCACCGCCACCGCCGTGATTAAATCAACTGCCACGGTAATAAAAAAAACGACAACCATGATGCCCACATCAGCCCGCGGGGCTTCCCAGACATGCCGCAAGAAGCGCCAATCGATAATATCCACACCGACCTTCAACAAGATGCCTGCCAGGACCGCGAGTGGAATTTTTTCAGCTAAAGGCCCCAGCCAGAGTAAGGTAGCCAGGAGCACTAACCCCATCAACGCGCCGGAAATTGGGGTGCGTCCGCCGGATCGAATATTGGCCACCGACCGCATGGTCGCACCAGCCCCGGGTAACCCACCGAAAAAACCTGCCACCATATTGCCGATGCCCTGGCCAACGAGTTCCCGGTTGGAGTTGTGTTGCGTGCGCGTCATGTTGTCGCAGACCAAAGACGTGAGCAAGCTGTCGATCGCCCCAAGTAGGGCAAGAACACAAGCCCCTTTGAGCACAAGGGGTAAGAATTCCATTTCCATCGTCAGGAAATGAAATGGTGGAAAACCCGAGGGGACGGACCCGATCACCGGCGCATCGGGGAAAAACCAGAGGGCGACTGGAGTACAGAGTAAGAGGGCCAACAATGGAGGCGGAACGATTCGTCCAACAGACTTAGGCGTGAGATACGTGATGCTTAAGGCCATTCCTGCCAGGATGACCGCATGCAGGACGGGTTCTGTGACAAATTCTGCCACGCCCATCACATTGGGAATGACTCCACCTAGCTTCGCCGCATGTCCCAACAAGGGACCGATTTGCAAAATGATAATGATGGCCCCAATGCCACTCATAAACCCTGAGATGACCGGATAGGGCATGAGACTGATATAACGCCCGATTCCCAAGACCCCCAACAGAATCAAAACCACACCGCCTAAGACCACAGTCGTAAACACCAACTGTGGACTGTGGGCCATTTCCACCATGAGGCCGGCAAAGACAACCGTCATAGGACCCGTTGGCCCTGAGGCCTGCGCCGGCGTCCCGCCAAACAACGCCGCAAAAAATCCCACGAAGATCGCGCCATAGAGGCCGGCCGCGGCACCTGCCCCCGAAGCCACGCCAAATGCGAGAGCTAACGGCACCGCAATGACCGCAGCGACCACGCCACCGAAGATATCTCCTTTGATGTTGTTAAAATGAAGTCCGTGGATAAGCATATTGTGTCTCTTTATTTCATAGGTGTCATATAACGAGAAAGTTTGGGAATTACCTGTAAAACAAAGACAAAAAGGGACGAAAAATCAGGCAAGGTGTTCACAGTACAATTGACAAGGCAGTGCAAGTGACTTAAGGATTTAATGCATCAGAATCAATCATCTGGTGCTCAGAAAACCATGGAAGGATAAAATCGTTCACGCTACACTAGTCACCTGAAAGGAAATTGTACGATGCCGACTCTTATCACGCAACCAAGTATCATTCCTCCTGTCGGAACCAAGCCTAAGTTCATTGAGGAATATGTCGGCCGTGTCGCCACTGAAAATGAAACTATGAGTATTGCTCGAATCGTTTGCCCTCCCGGATGGGCGGAAAATGGGCAACAACCCGAGTTTGCGGAAACCAAAGTCGTCCTGAAAGGAATGATTCAAGTTGAGCACAAACACGGTGTACTAGAAGTCCAGGCAGGTCAAGCCGTGACAAGTCATCCGGGAGAATGGGTGCGATACAGCACGCCCGGAGCCGAAGGGGCAGAATACATCGCTGTTTGCGTGCCCGCCTTTTCCCCGGCAACCGTCCATCGAGATGCGGATAAATAATTTTGATAGGACTCCATACGAAGATATGTAAAGGAACAGTCACCTATGACCTTACAAGCCCATGCTCAAGCTCTATACGAGGGGATTCGCACCCTGTTAGGAGACCATAGTCCTAACCACGTGCAAACGCGATTAGAAAGGGATCTGCGCCACATGATTCCACAATGGAGTGAGCGCTTACCGGATTGTCCAGGCTGGTATTGGCTCAAGCCTCCGGGGATTGGCGAACCGCAATTGTTATTGGTGAACCATGGTCGAATTGATACAAAACTCATGGCAGACCTTGGGCCACCCAACAATTTAGTGGATGTCCAACGCGTCAAAGGCCAGTGGGCTGGACCGTTGCTCCCACCTGGTTGATGGCATTTCGCATGCTCTGCGATATCACTCTCGATCTAATTCCCCAGGGTGGCCATGTCGATCACAAACCGATACCGCACATCCCCTTTAAGCACCCGTTCATAGGCATCGTTGATCTGTGCCATGGGAATCACCTCAACGTCTGAGGTCAAACCATGTTCACCACAGAAATCGAGCATCTCTTGGGTTTCTCGAATTCCGCCAATCAAGGACCCGACCAACCTCCGCCGCCGAAGAATGAGCGAAAAGGCATCAACAGGAATAGATTCGGGCGAGGCACCAACCAGGATATACGTTCCATCGGTTTTCAAGAGGTCGAGATGCGCATTCAAATCATGTGGAGCAGAAACCGTATCAATCACAAAATCAAATGTCCGGGCTAATCGGGTAAACGTCCCCTCTTGTGAGGTCGCAGCATAATCAATCGCTCCCAGCCGCTTCGCATCTTCACGCTTCGCATCAGAACGACTAAAGACCGTCACTTCCGCTCCTAAGGCTCGCCCAATTTTTACGGCCATATGGCCCAAACCTCCAAGTCCCACCACGGCTAACGTATGGCCCTTGCCCACACCCCATTGCCGTAACGGCGAGTATGTCGTAATTCCCGCACACAGCAGCGGGGCCACCCCTTCAAGCGCGAGCTTATCTGGAACGGTTAAGGCGTATTGTTCATCAACAACGATTTGATTCGAATACCCTCCATAGTTGGGCTGCCCATTTTTATCTACCCCGTTGTAGGTAACAATCATCCCTTTTTCACAATATTGCTCAAGCCCTTTCATACAGGACGTACAGGTACGGCACGAGTCCACAAAACAGCCCACTCCAACCGAATCCCCTATCTTAAATTTCTTGACCCCGGCCCCTACCTGCCCGACTATGCCAACGATCTCATGGCCCGGCACCATCGGAAAGATTGATCCACCCCATTCATCTCGGGCTTGATGAATATCTGAATGGCAGACACCGCAATATCGAATTTGAACAAGGATATCCTTCGGCCCCACCCCTCGCCGTTCAAACGAAAAGGGTTCAAGCGCAGCCCCGGCTTGTTGAGCAGCATAGCCTTTGGTTGACAACATTCTGGGTCTCCTCCTCACATAACAATGAATAGACACAGTATCTTCAATCGTGA
>CBDUWS010000227.1:0-3758 GCA_965370985.1 uncultured bacterium | reverse complement strand
TTTTGATGGTCAAGTTAAGGCGGGAGATCGTGATTTTAGTGGACGAATTACCGGAACATCTCCTGAGTACAGTGAAATGAGGAATTTTTCCCCTGCGAGGGGACGATTTATAACAACAGTGGACCTTCAGGAGTGGCGGCGGTCAGTGGTCTTAGGGAAAACCATCGCAGAAGTTCTATTTGGCACCGAATCTCCAATCGGTAAAGAGGTGAAAATCTTTCTCCGTGTCAAAAAAAGAAAAAAAAGTGATGCCACAAATGGGGAAAAGAAGGAACCGCAGCCTGTTAGCGAATATCGGTTTGTGGTCATTGGAGTCATGGAAAGCAAAGGTGAAATCCACGGGAGAGACTGGGATGAAATGATTTTCATTCCTGCCACAACGATGATCCGATACTTCTTAGGAACAGACAGGATTGGCTCTTTGATCATTCATGTTCCAGATCGAAACCGAATGAATGAATTGACCCAGAAACTGCATCAGTTCCTTGTTCAACGCCATGACGGCATCGATGATATCCATATCCGTAATCAGGGAGAATTTTTGAGTGCAGTGGAGCAAACCCTCTGGACATTTCGAATTGTTCTTGGAGGAGTTGCTATTGTCGCGCTCCTTGTGGGAGGGATCGGAATCATGAACATCATGCTGGTGACCGTCACTGAACGAACTCGAGAAATCGGATTGCGAAAGGCTATTGGGGCAAGACGTGAAGATATTCTTCTGCAATTTTTAATTGAATCCACCACAATTAGTATCATCGGGGGGGCATTTGGGATCATTCTCGGCATCTTTGCCGCTTATGGATTTGGTAACCTGGTGGCCCAATCCATGCCTGGAGGAGGAGATTGGGGCGCAGTGGTCGAACCCACCGCCATTCTGATTGCCTTTACCTTTGCCGTAGGAATAGGAATTGTGTTCGGCCTTTTTCCAGCCATGAAAGCATCCAAGCTAGATCCAGCCGAAGCCTTGCGATATCAGTAAAGGATAGATGTTTCACCAAATTTACGGAGACCAAACCTCGTAACATTGGCTGCCATCGAACGCTTGTGATAAGACATGGAGAAAAAGCCGCAGGATTAGCCCTCCTCCCACCCTTGGCCACCATCGGGTTTTACCTGCTGCCCTCCCCCTGGCAATCCCAATTGGTTGTTCAATGTATTCCACAGCTGACCGCGTATCTGGCATTAGGATTTTGGGCCTTTCATAATGATGTTGACCGACGCTCCAAACTTGGTCTTGAATACGACAAAATCCAAGCAGGGCTCGGGTGGGGAGCGGTTGCGGGAATTATCTTAGGATGCGTGAATACAGTGGTTATTCTCTCGTTGGTCCCAGCTTTTGGGGAAGACATCGATTTTCTCCGGCACACACCCCACGCTCATATACCTGCTTGGATCATGGTACCGTGGTTCATCCTCATGATCGCAACAGCCGTCGAACTGAATTTTCGGGGATTTCTCCTAGGCAGATTGCTTGCCCTCTTTTCCACTATCAGGAACAAGATGGGGGCTTCATCGCAACATGGCCTGCTCCTGGCCACCCTGGTCCCCTTAGGAATTTCGGCATTCACGTTTTCGTTCGATCCCTTTATGGTCTCCACCTTTCGCCACTTACATTGGATCGCTGTATGGGATGGACTCATTTGGGGATGGATGTGGATACGAATGAACAACCTCTATGCCGTGATCACGGCCCATGCCATGGAAGTGATTATTGTCTATCTCCTCGTGCGTGAGGCTCTGGCATGACCCCTTCTTTTTCTCCCCACCTGGTCAACGACCCCTTTGGCGATCCTGGTCTCTATGTAGAAATTCGGTGGAGCCGCAGAGCTCTGTTGTTTGATTTGGGAGACAACAATTCGTTAAGCCCAACTTCTCTTCTTCGTGCCCAGGATATATTTCTCTCCCATACCCACATGGATCATTTTATCGGCTTCGATCGTTTGATCCGGGTAGCCCTTGGCCGTGGCAAACGGATTCGGCTTTACGGCCCGCCCGGACTCATCGCCAACATCCACGGCAAGCTCCAGGGCTATACCTGGAACCTGGTGGATGGTTATCCCTTAAGCCTGGAAGTTCGAGAATTTCACATCGACCGGATTGAGCAGGCAGAGTTTCACGCAAAAGACGGATTCACCTGCCAACACTACCCACCCATTCCTGCTGACCACTCCGATGTGTTTTCAGTACTGGTAGAGCCGTCCCTCTCCGTCAGAGCCGTCGCCCTCGATCATCGCATTCCTTCTCTAGCCTTTGCTCTGGAGGAACCGTTTCATATCAATATCAACAAGGTCCGCTTGCATGAAGCCGGCCTGCCAGTGGGCTCTTGGCTCAAAGAAGTCAAACAACGGATTTGGGAAGGAAAGCCCGACTCTCATATCTTGGATGTCACGCTCTACTTTGAACACCGCAAGGAAAATAGAACGTTTATTCTGGGAGACCTCAAAGAACGGTTTGTCACCATTACCCGTGGACAGAAAATCGCTTATGTCGTGGATTGCCGGTATGATACAGAAAATGAACGCAAAATTATGGACTTATGCCACGGTGCAGACACCCTGTATTGTGAAGCCCCATTTTTAGAACAAGACAGTCAGAAAGCAGCCAATCGCTATCATCTCACAGCCAAGCAGGCCGGAACGCTTGGACGCAAAGCAGAAGTTCAACAATTAGTGGTCTTTCACTTTTCCCCTCGGTATACCGGCCAGAGGGACATCATCAAGGGTGAGGCGATGCAGGCCTTTACTCACACCTGAACCAGGAAGAAATTCGGAGGGACCATGACGGAATGGGCTAAGTACGGATTGTATTTTATTCTGGGTGGTTCCCTGGTCAGTCTTTCCACCTACCTGGGGAGTCACAGCAAAAGTTTTCTAGCCGCATTAGCCAGTACGCTTCCTGTCATTAGCGGGGTAACGTTTATCCTGGTGTACCTCAACGCCGGTTCTTCACCCACGGTGTCGTTCGCCAAACATTTGATTTGGCTCTCTCCTCCGTGGTTTATATACGTGGGGACTATGATTTTCGGAGTCCCTAAGTTGGGATTTTGGACAGCCTATGCCCTAGCAATTGCGTTATACCTGACCAGCGTAGGCCTCACACGCCTGATCCTGCATTAAGGAAAGACGACAAGACGGCATGCCCGATTTTATTAAACCGATCATCCATGCATTCTTAGTCTGTGACACAATTATCATTGATAGTCTCACCGGCAAGAAAAGCATCATCGGAGCCTTCACCCATCTTTGGGCCAAAACCTTTCCTTGCCAACATCCTCAAGTTGGAGTGTATTTCTCGTTGACCGACGCAGAAGGCCAATACTCTTTTGACATTCGCTTAATCTATCTGGACAAGGATCAAATGGTTGGGAAAGGTTCGCTGCCGCCCATCGAGATTCACAACCGATTAGCCACGCACGACTTCGGGGTCAACATTCCCTATCTAGTCTTTCCAGGACCGGGGAAATACGAATTTCGCCTCTACGCCGATGGGAACTTCATTACCCAAAAAGACTTCCAAGTCATTCAACAAGAAAAACCGGCTCAGCCTCAATCATAAGCCATGGCCTTAAATACCCAACCTTTCTTGCTTTTATTGAAGGGAACCTCAATATTTGTGCTTCATCAAGGCAAGTCACCTATATATCTATAGTGTATATTCCTCTACCTGCACAACGGTGAGGGGAATCGCTATCAAATTCAATTATCTCACCTAGCGAATCCCTTTCCTGCTCTACTTGAAAGGGCCCTGTCGCCGTCGTT
>CBDUWS010000226.1:0-3771 GCA_965370985.1 uncultured bacterium | reverse complement strand
AATACCTTCAACTTATTCATGGGCATCAATACCCTTCCCTTCGAACGCCGAATACTCTGGAGGCCATCGAACAACTCTGTCATGAATCCATTATCACCCTCGGTGAAAGGGAAGCCTTGAACGATGATTATCTCTTTTTGCGGCAATTGATTGATGGCTTGCGAATCGTGCGCGGCAATGCCAAAGACTTGGTCCTGCCGCCATCCGGATCGGACGAAATGGTCTTTTTGGCTCGAAGATTGGGGATGGGCTCAACGGATTGGCAGAAAAGTGCTGAGGCCTTTGAGCAAGCGACTCTTGAGCGAATGGCAAAAATTCACAAGCGGTTTCTTACACGATTTGAAATGGGGAAAATGGAGAAATCTAAAGGGGTAAGGCGTAAGCACGAAGCTTCGCCTCACCCCTTATGGAAGATTACACGTCGTAATACATGAAGAATTCATGGGGATGAGGTCTGAGACGCATCGGATCCACATCATTGGTTCGTTTATACGAAATCCACGCTTCGACCAAATCTTCAGTGAAGACGCCCCCCTTCAAGAGAAACTCATGGTCATCTTCAAGGTTGTTCAGCGCTTCTTCTAAACTGACCGGTAAGGTTTGGATATTACCCAATTCTTCAGGTTCTAAATCATAGAGATTTTTGTCCATGGCTTCGCCTGGATGAATTTTATTTTGGATTCCATCCAACCCGGCCATGAGCATCGCACTGAAGGCCAAATACATATTACAAGAGGGATCAGGAAACCGAACTTCGATCCGTTTGGCTTTGGGGCTAGGCGAATACATCGGAATTCGAATGCCCGCCGAACGGTTGCGACTGGAATAGGCTAACAACACAGGCGCTTCAAATCCCGGCACCAGCCGCTTATAGGAATTAGTCGTGGGGTTGGTTAAGGCCGCCAGAGCCGGGCCATGCTTGATAATTCCGCCAATGTAATAGAGACATTGTTGTGACACCCCGGCATAATCTTTTCCCGCAAAGCTTGGCTTCCCACCTTTCCAAATACTTTGGTGAACATGCATGCCTGTGCCATTATCTCCAAACAACGGCTTGGGCATAAACGTCACGGTTTTACCATGTCGTTTGGCCACATTGCGTACAATGTATTTATACATCATCATTTGATCGGCCATTTTGACCAACGTATCGAAGCGGAGGTCGATTTCGGCTTGACCGGCGGTGGCGACCTCATGATGATGTTTTTCAACCCGAATGCCCACCTGTTCCATGACCCGACACATTTCTGATCGAATATCTTGTTGTGAATCCACCGGGGCAACAGGGAAATAGCCTTCCTTATGCCGAGGACGCGACCCCAGGTTTTCGCCATCTTTCCCCGAGTTCCAAATCCCTTCTTCCGAATCCACGAAGTAATAACCGGAATGACTATTTTGATCGAAACTCACATGATCGAAAATAAAGAATTCGGCCTCCGGCCCCCAGAAGGAGGTATCCCCAATCTTGGTACTTTTGAGATATTGTTCGGCTCGCATGGCCACCCCTCGCGGGTCACGTTCATAGACGGTGCGGGTAATGGGATCTTGCACATTAGCTACCATGCTCAACGTCGGAATTTCGGTAAACGGATCCATCCGTGCACTGTTGGGATCGGGCACAACCAACATATCGCTATTTTGAATCATCTTCCATCCCCGAATAGACGATCCATCAAACCCGGAACCCTCTTTAAATAAGTCCAACGATAATTCGGAAGTGGGAATGGTAAAATGCTGCCATGTCCCAACTAAATCGACAAACTTGAGGTCGACCATTTCGACCTTATTCTTCTTGGCAAAATCCAACACTTCTTTTGGGGTCATTCAATTACCTCCTTCTTGGGAATCAGCTATTTATAAAAAACTACGCCCTTGTTTGCGTTAGCATCGATGTGAACCGCGCTCATTTATTTAGGAATAGCCTCGTTCATTATGTTGGCTGAGATCCAAGCCCATTTCTTCATCTGGCGCGGAGATCCGAAGCCCAACGGTCCAATCGACAATTTTGAGAATGATATACGTCCCCACCACGACAAACGCTAAGGTTACCAAAGCCAACAAGACTTGTATACCGAACTGTCCAGCATTGCCAAAAAACAAACCGGTGGCACCAATAGACGCAAAGAGACCGGTGGCCAAAATTCCAGTGAAGCCTCCTACTCCATGGATCGCCACCACATCTAATGAGTCGTCATAGCCTAACTTGACTTTCCACACCACCGCGGCATAACACAATGTTCCTGTCCCTATGCCAATGATCATGGCAGACATTGGTCCGACAAACCCTGCCGCGGGTGTAATGGTGGCTAAGCCCGAAATAATACCGCTTGCGAGTCCTAAAACTGTAGGTTTTCCTCGATGAACCCATTCAGCCACCATCCAACTCAATCCTCCAGCTGAGGCCGCAATATGAGTCGCAATAAACGCCACGCCTGCCCCGCCATTAGCTCCTAGAGCACTCCCAGCATTAAATCCAAACCATCCAAACCACAAGAGTCCCGTTCCCAAAAGCGTCATTGGCAAATTATGAGGAGGCATGGGCTCCGTTCCATACCCCTTGCGCTTGCCCAACACGATTGCGCATACCAATGCCCCAAACCCACAACTGATGTGCACCACGGCTCCTCCGGCAAAATCCAAGGCCCCTAATTGCGAGAGCCATCCCCCACCCCACACCCAATGGGCCAGGGGAGAATAAATGCATAATGACCACAAAACAGAAAATAGAAGTAAGGCTTTAAATTTCATGCGTTCGGCGAAACTGCCGGTTATGAGTGCAACGGTAATGGCCGCAAACATGAGCTGAAACACCATGAAGACCTGATGAGGAATCGTTGACGCATAATCGGGACTGGGCTCTGGACCAACGCCTTGTAACCCGACCCACTCCAAACTCCCAATGACTCCGCCAATATCAGGGCCAAAGGCCAAGCTATAACCACAAATTACCCAAACCAGAGTGATCAAACACAGAATGACCGCCGTGTGCATAATGGTTCCCAACACATTTTTGCTACGTACCAATCCTCCATAGAATAACGCCAATCCGGGAAGCATCATACACAACACAAATGCAGAGGAAACTAAAATCCAGGCCGTGTCGCCCGTATCAATTTTTAGGGCATCTCCTTCTTCGGCTAACGCAACGGACCACTCCCCCATTCCGCTCACTATTATTCCAATAAATAGGCCCAGCTTCATGAGCGAGTTGATTAGCTTCATAGTGCCTCCTTAAACCTAAAAACAGCAGTCGGATCACGAAAGTCTGCACAACCCCTTGTCGCACCTAGGAAATGGAACAATTGACTCATCACCCAAAAGGTGACCACGCAATTATTACATTCCCTATGCACATCAATTGCTTGCACAGCTTTTTCGTGCGCAACTGCCGCTTTTAGGTTAAACCAAAGCCCATGTGAAAATCTGATGAATAAAAAATTAAAGGGCACCTTCTCCGGTCTCTCCCGTCCGAATACGAATAACGCTCTGCAACTCCGTCACAAAAATCTTCCCATCTCCAATACTTCCGGTTTTGGCGGCTCGCGTGATGGCTTCCAACGCTTCTGTCACACGTTTGTCCTCGACAGCTATGTCCAATTTAATTTTGGGTACGAACTCAATCAGGTATTCCGTCCCACGATAGGTCTCCTTATGACCTTTTTGGCGGCCAAATCCTTTGACCTCGGTCACCGTCATACCTTGGATACCCAATTCAATGAGTGCTTCTTTCACCTCATCAAGTTTAAATGGCTTGATAATAGCTTGAATAAG
>CBDUWS010000225.1:0-3781 GCA_965370985.1 uncultured bacterium | reverse complement strand
GCAGTTTTCTCACGGGAGAGTTCTCTATTGTGCACAAAGATAAGAGGTCATCCCCCTGGGAGAATAGGCAGAGAAGCGGTGGGACTGGCGATGTTGGAGAACATGAGAGAGGCGTTGACGGCCCAGTCGATGAAGGTGCCGGGGAAAATGCCCAATAGCAGTGTTCCTGCAATACCTACGTAGATGGCAACTTTGATGGGCAAGGATGTGGAGATGGATGAAGGATCGGTGGGTTCGTTGATGTACATCTTTTTGACGACGATCAGGTAGTAATACAGGGAGATGACAATGTTGATGAGCCCGACAATCAGTAGGGTATAGAGCTCTTGGTTCATGGCAGCGATGAATAAATAGATTTTGCCGATGAAGCCAGCCAAGGGCGGGACTCCGGCTAGTGACAACAAAAAGAGGAGCATGGCGGCAGCCAAGAATGGTGAGCGTCGATTCAAGCCATTATAGTCTTCGATTTCATCACTCTTGATCACTCGGCTGACAGCAATGATCACTGCGAAGGCACCTAAATTCGCAAACATATAAGTCAGCAAGTAAAACATGATGGCGTCGCTGCCTTGCTTGGTTCCTGCCGCTAACCCAATCATGATATTCCCGATTTGCGCGATCCCTGAATAGGCCAGCAGTCGCTTGATGTTCTTTTGAGCGATGGCCACGATGTTGCCGTAGGTCATCGAAGCGATCGAGGCCATCACGAAGAGCAGGGCCCACATGGGTTTGAATGAAGCCAAGGCCACAAAAAACATTCTGAGCAGAATGGCCAAGGCTGCCACTTTTGGTGCAATGGACAAAAAGGCTGTGACGGGAGTGGGGGCGCCTTGATAGGTATCAGGAATCCATGCATGAAAGGGAACTGCCCCGATTTTGAATCCCAATGCTGCAAAGATCATAATGAACCCGATAGCTAACCCATAGCTACCTGGTGTGCCAGCCATATCTGAAAAGACCAGTGTTCCGGTTTCTCCATACACCAGGCTAATACCATAGGCTAAGAGACCTGCGGCGAATACTCCCAGGATAAAGAATTTCAACCCTGCTTCCGACGACCGTTGATCGTCCCGGAGATAGGCGACTAACACGTAAAAGCCAAATGTGGAAAATTCCAATGTAACAAAGACAGATAAAAGATCGTTTGATGAGGCCATGAACATCATGCCGAGCGCCGACATGAGAACCATGAAATAATATTCGCCCTTAAAGAAGCGAAATTCACGCACGTAATCAATGGACATAAAGAGGATGAGAACTGTGGCTCCTACGATGACGATCTTGAAGAAGATCGCCAGAGGGTCTAGGACATACATATTTTTAAAGAGCGCACCGGTTGTGCCGTTTTGGTCAAAGACCAATAGTATGAGGGCGGTGATGCCTAAGCCCGCGATACTCAAATAGCCCAGTTGTTGATGCGTAATACGCTTGAGGGAAAAATCCAGCGCAAGGATGATGCACAGCCAGATCGTAAGAAAAATCTCCGGAAGCAACAAGAGAAGATCTGCGGCGGATAATGAGAGGTTAAATTGCATCTTCGTGTAAAATTTTATTGGAGTTTCTACCCCACCTTAGTCCTTGTTTGTTGCGTCCCGTAGGGCGCGACCATTGCTTACAAAGGGGAGGAAACCTTTTTACGGAAATAATCCTTGCGTATTCTGTGTGACTAATGGTGCGACTTGGTTGATTCGGTCTACCATAGGCTCAACCGTTGACCGCACCACCTCATAAAAATGCCCAGGGAAAAGGCCTAAGATAATGCTGCAAGCGATCAGCAGGATGAGCGGCATCCGATCCACCCAATGTCTAGCATCAGCCGCGTGAGAATATTCAGGATCCAATTTCCCGTAAAACAGGCCACGCATCATTTTGAACATATAGGCCGCAGTCAGGACGATGCCAAATACGGCTACGACAACTTGAAAGGGATATTTTTCCCAACTGCCCACAATAATCATGATTTCGGCCACGAAGTTGATGGTGCCGGGCATCCCGATAGACGCCATGCAGCCTATGAGAAATGCGCCGGCAATAAATGGCATCTTGTCCACAAGTCCACCCAAAGACGGAATATCTCGTGAATGGGTTTGGTCATACACCCAGCCAGCCATAGCAAATAACATGCTGGTAGCCAGTGCATGGGCAAACATATAAATGACCGCTCCGGAGAGACTGATGTAACTCAGTGCGGCCATCCCCAGGAAGATATACCCCATGTGGCTGGAACTGGAGTAGCCGATCACGTATTTCGTGTCTTTGGCAAAGTAGGATACCAGTCCCCCATAGATAATAGAGAAGACACAGAGGACGGCAGCAACCCACATCCACTTGTGTGTCGCGTCAGGCAGAATTTCAAACGCGACGCGAATAATCGAAAAATGGCCGAGTTTCATGAGAACGCCAGCATGCAACATGCTTGTGGCTGCGGGAGCCGCTGCATGACCCACAGGCGACCAGGAATGTAACGGCCAAATCGGTGCGATTGAGGCAAATCCAAAAAATATCAGAAACCAAATGAGGGTCGACATCGTGTCGGAGAACTTGGCTTGTTCCCGTAAAACGACAATATCGAAGGTATGCAACCCGGACATATGGTAAATGAGCAAGATGCCCATGAGTGCCATCACCGCTCCGGCTGACAAAAAGAGTGTCAGCTTCATGGCTGCATATTCTTTGCTGTTCGAGCCGAAGTTGAAGATGAAATTGACTGAATCGCGAAGCTTTCGCCCTTCGGGATCAGTCATCGCGAGATAGCCTTTGGTGTGGCTTCCCCACACACCCAGCAACAAGTACATCGGCAACACGGACATTTCGTAAAAGAAGTACAGGAAGAACAAATCTAGGGACATGAAGACCCCGATCGTCGCGGCCGCGAGGATCAGGAGGAAAATGTAGAATTCCTTAGTCCGGTCTTTGATATGCCATGAGACGAAAACCCCGGCGAACAACAAAATAGCCGAGGCAAAGACTAACGGCCCACCGATGCCGTCGACCCCGAGATAAAAAGCAATGCCCAGTTCATCCGACCAGACAAATCGCTGGACAAATTGGAATCCGCCTTTTGTGGTGTCATACGCAAAGAAAATATAAAACGACGCTAGCAGACTGATTCCAGCGGAAATTGCCGCAGTCATCCTCACCATCAGTTCCTCTTGGCGAGGAATAAAGATCAAAGCGATGGCCCCGAGAAAGGGTGCAAAGAGAATAAATAATAAAGAATATTCACCCATAAATATCAATTTTTCATTATGTCAGGCGAAAGAGATGGCACGTTATATTGGGCTGTGGCCATTCCTGGGTGTACTCGATCCACCACAGCTTGAACCGATCCATTGACCATTCGCAAAAATGGAGAGGGGTACAGGCCGATCCAAAAAATCATTACAGATAGAGCCACACCAATAGCCCATTCCCGGGTATTCAAATCGGGGATCACCGCTGGCAGACTTTCCTTCAAAGGTCCGAAGATGGCGCGTTCGTAAAACCACAGAAAATAGGCGGCAGCAAAAATCACCCCTGTGACAGCAATGGCGCCATACACCCACCAGGCTTGAAAGACGCCAAGTAAGATAAGAAATTCGCCAATGAACCCGTTCGTCCCCGGTAATCCAATTGAGGCCATGCCGATAATGAGAACGAAGGTGGCGAGCAACGGCATTTTCTTTGCGAGGCCCGTGCATTGCCGAACATCAGTATGGCCTAATCGTTCGTACATAAATCCAGCCAAGAAAAATAATCCAGCCGTGCTAAAGCCTAAGTTAATCATGGTAATCAGGCTGCC
>CBDUWS010000224.1:0-3785 GCA_965370985.1 uncultured bacterium | reverse complement strand
CCTGTTGAATATTTCATTTCCCATAGCCTGTAAATGCCCGAGGAATGATCGACGGTAGCAGCCAAGGGAATGTTCAAAAAAGTCCGTCCCCAGCAAGGCCGCAGCCTTTTTGACGCGCGGAGCGTACTCACAGTACGTGAGCACGGCAAAAAGGCGAGAACGCCGCTGGAGGCTTTTTTCAACATTCCCACAATGTGGTGTAAGGCGAGGTCATAATTAAGGGGTAGGGTGAATACAAAGGATAACTCATGAACGATCATGTGTATGGAGTCATTCTAGCCGGGGGAAGTGGAACTCGATTTTGGCCTTTGAGTCGTGAACGGTTTCCGAAGCAATTGTTGCGGATTATCGGGGAAGGGACCTTGTTGCAACAGACCTTCGAACGTTTGATGCAACATATTTCTCCCAAACAGATGACCATTGTGACGAACGAGATTCAAGCCGAGTCAATTCGGCTTCAATTGAATGAATGGAAAGATGACCTCGGCGACAACATTATCCTTGAACCGCAGGGCAGAAATACCGCGCCAGCCATTGCCCTAACAGCGCTACAACTCATGCATCGTGACCCTGAAGCCGTAATGGTCGTGGTTCCGGCAGATCATGTCGTCAAGGCTCCCAAAAAATTCATGAAGGCTGTGCAATTCGCCACTAAATTAGCCGAGCAGGGTCATTTGGTGACGTTCGGCATTCATCCATCACGACCGGAAACCGGATACGGGTATATCCAACCAAACAAACGTAGGCGATTGCGAACTCAAGGATTGTTTGCCGGGTATTCAGTGGCCAGGTTCGTAGAAAAACCCAACCTTCCCACTGCCAAACGATATTGTCGGTCTGGGAATTATTTTTGGAATAGCGGAATTTTTGTCTGGAAAGCCTCGGCCATTCTCGAAGAATTGGCTTTGCATCAACCAACTCTGTCAAAGCTTGTGAAAGGTCTTGAACGACGCGTAGGAACTCCGGAATTTCCGGCGTATCTTCGAAAAGCCTATGCAAAAATGCCATCCCTCTCGATTGATCATGCGGTGATGGAACATTCTGCTCGCAGTGTCGTTGTGCCGGTAGATTTTGGGTGGTCGGATGTGGGGAGTTGGGGAAGTCTGGAAGAGGTCGTTCCTCTTGATAAAGCTGGGAACGTTCGAAATGGCAATATTATTGATATAGGTAGTCAGAATTCAGTTTTGTTTGCAGACCGTCGGGTGGTCGCGACAATCGGACTCGAAAATATGGTTGTGGTGGATACGCCGGATGCGACACTCGTTTGCCCGAAAGATCGGGCCCAAGATGTCAAAGCGATTGTCAATCTTCTCAAAAAACAACAGGCCCCTGAACATTTGGAGCATAGAACGGTTCAGCGTCCTTGGGGTTCCTACACTGTTTTAGAAGAAGGACAAGGCTATAAAGTGAAGCGGATCGAAGTCGTCCCTGGAAAGCGGCTGTCGTTGCAACTACATCATCAACGAACTGAGCATTGGGTGGTGATTGCTGGGACTGCGCGGGTGACTCGCGGGGAGGAAGTCTATGACTTACAAGCGGGGATGAGTACGGGGATTCCCAAAGAAACGCCTCACCGATTAGAAAACCCTGGACAAGGACTGCTAGAAATTATTGAAATTCAAAATGGGCGGTATTTAGGTGAAGACGACATAGTGCGACTGAAGGATGATTTTGGCCGGTTGAAACCAGTTAGGTAAGCCACTTGCTTGAAAGAAAAATCTGAAAGGAAGAATGATGGGGATTTTTCGAGAATATGATATCCGTGGGATTGTGGAAAAGGACCTGACCCCTGATGTGGTGGAGAAAATTGGGCGAGCCTATGCCACATTAGCTCGAGAGCGAGGTGTCAAGCGAATTACGGTTGGTCGTGATGGTCGATTAACGTCTTCAGCGCTTCGAGATCAATTAATTGCTGGACTGACCAGTGCGGGTGTCAACGTTGTGGATTTAGGGTTGTGTGCCACTCCATTACTGTATTTTTCTTTGTTTCATTGTGAGGTCGATGGGGGCATTATGATCACCGGAAGTCATAATGCCGCTGAATATAATGGCTTCAAAATGTGTGTTGGAAAAGAAGCGCTGTATGGGGCCAATATTCAGCGCGTACGGGAAATTTTTGACAGTGAGCAATTTGCTACCGGGAAGGGAACGGTTATTGAACAGCCGATTATTCCAGAGTATCTGTCATTTTTGAAGGAGCAGTTTTTATCTGTGCGTGCGGATGGTCTTCGGGTTGTGATTGATTGTGGAAATGGAGCGGCATCTCTTGTAGCAAAGGATGTGCTTGAACAATTGGGTTGTCAGGTGACTGGGTTGTATTGTGAGTTGGATGGCCATTTCCCTAACCATCACCCTGATCCGACGGTTGTTGAAAATCTGGCCGATTTGATTAGCAAGGTGAATGAAATGAAGGCTCATGTTGGCATTGGGTATGACGGCGATGCAGACAGAATCGGCGTGATTGATGAGCAGGGCGGGATTTTGTGGGGTGATCGCTTGCTGCTATTGTTTGCGCGAGATGTATTGGAAGAAAATCCAGGGAGTACCTTTATATCTGAAGTCAAAGCTTCGCAAGTATTCTATGACGATATTCCCAAGCGTGGTGGGCGTGTCATTATGTGGAAGACGGGGCATTCGATTATTAAAGCCAAAATGAAAGAGGAGAAGGCCGTGTTGGCGGGAGAAATGTCAGGGCATATATTTTTTGCTGATCGGTATTATGGCTATGATGACGCCATTTATGCGTCCTGTCGGCTTATTGAAATACTTGTCAAACAACAAAAGCCGCTTTCGAGTCTTTTGTCTGATGTCCCTGCCACGGTTGTCACTCCGGAAATTCGTGTCGACTGCTCTGATGATCAGAAGTTTCAGCTTGTAGCTGCCGTGACCCAACGTCTTCAGAAAATTGCGGCAATACAAGATTGCAATACTGCTGATTTGCCAATTCGAGAGTTGATTACGATTGACGGCATTCGTGTGCGCTTTGATCACGGTTGGGGCCTGATTCGGGCTTCAAACACGCAGCCTGCCCTGGTTTTACGGTTCGAAGCGACGTCTCAAGTGCAATTATCTCAGATTCGTGAGTATCTGGAATCTCAACTCGCCGATGCCAGTCAGGCTCTCACCACATAATCCTCTCCATGGTTTTTGTCTGTTCTCTGTATAACCTTCCATCTTTTCTTGATGCGTTCATCGTGAAAGTTGATTGACCCGGGTAATGGAATGATGTGATGTCCGCCACATCTTGAGTTGTGCTCATCATGAAGAGAGTTGAAGAGTTATTTCCTCTCGCTCTTCTTTTTTCCTTTAGATAAATTTCCCCAACGTATGATTGCTCCTTAATCTCAAAAGGCCTATAATGCAACATCCTCCCATCAATGATGGATTTCCTACGGATGATTCAGCTGCTCCTTCAATCTGTCCAACCCCTTTCTGATCAATTTCCCTCTATGGTGGGAGTAACAGATTCTTTTTCTTATGATGACAGATGTGAGTTCAGGAAATGAGGGAGCAATTCGCTCTAGATTCGGGAAAGCGGCGAATTAGGGTAAAGGGCATGTGCGGTTTTCTGGAACGCTGGGAAATTTTGATCATTTTCGTGGGGGAGATTATAGACAATAGTGTCTAATCCCTCCCCAAATTTATGGGCGTGGTGACAAATAAGTATGACGCGTGTTTCGTGGAATGTTCTTAGTCAGTAACTATGAACTAAAGGCGGAAGATTGTCTTCTGTCTGAACGGCAAACCTAAGAGAAGGAGAATCTCGTATGGTGCTACGAGCCATG
>CBDUWS010000223.1:0-3787 GCA_965370985.1 uncultured bacterium | reverse complement strand
TGCATATGATTAAAGAAAATATGGACAAGCAGCTCAGCACCTGCGAAGAAGCCCCATTTTACACCTTGGGGCCTCTCACGACAGATATCGCACCTGGCTATGACCATATTACCTCAGGAATTGGCGCAGCCATGATCGGGTGGTACGGCTGTGCGATGCTCTGTTATGTGACTCCCAAAGAACATCTGGGCTTACCCAATAAGGAAGATGTGAAAGACGGCGTGATTACCTATAAGATATCCGCCCATGCCGCAGATCTCGCCAAGGGTCACCCGGGAGCACAAGCCCGTGATAATGCCTTATCTAAGGCCCGTTTTGAATTTCGTTGGGAAGACCAATTTAATTTATCCCTGGATCCGGAAACGGCTTATAAGTACCACGACGCTACGCTACCAGCACAGGCCGCGAAAGGCGCCCATTTTTGCTCCATGTGTGGTCCAAGTTTCTGCTCGATGAAAATTACGCAAGACGTGCGGGATTATGCCGCCCAAAAGAAGATTGAAGAAGATCAAGCCATTCAGATTGGGTTACAAGAAAAATCGGAAGAATTCCGAAAAGCCGGCAGCGAGATTTATTTATAAGATACTTCCTCATTAAGGAACCGATATGAGTCAGATGAAGATTGCCCCCCTCCGTGAGCGTGATGTTACCCGTCACATTGCTCGGGAATATTACAAAGAGTTTGATCAACTCATCGAAAGCGACGTCATCATTGTCGGAGCTGGCCCATCCGGGTTGTTATGTGCCAGAGACCTGGCTAACCAAGGCTTTAAGACCTTATTGATTGAACAGGGCTTAGCGCTTGGAGGAGGATTTTGGTCAGGTGGCTATCTCATGAACAAAGCCACCATCTGCGCACCAGCTGACTTGATCCTGGATGAACTCGGTATTCCGTACAAACCCATTAAAGAATGCGATGGCATGACCATGGTTGATCCGCCTCATGCCACCGCCCGCTTGATTGCCGCCGCCTATGAAGCGGGCGCCAAGGTGATGAATCTCACACGCGTGTTGGACTTGATTGTGCGTGCAGCAGGATCGTTGGAAGGTGTCGTCGTCAACAATACCACCGCAGAAATGGCGGGGCATGACATTATCCATGTGGATCCGATCGCTCTCGAAAGCCGAATCGTCGTGGATGCCACAGGACACGATGCCGTCGTGGTCGATCTCCTCAATCGCCGCAACCTTCATGCAAAAGTTCCAGGAAATGGTGCCATGTGGATTGCCAAATCCGAAGCCCTCGTTGTGGAGAACACCCGTGAAATCTACCCAAATTGCTTTGTGACAGGCTTAGCGGTCGCCGCAGTCGATGGCTCGCCACGCATGGGACCTGCCTTTGGCTCCATGCTCCTCTCTGGCCGACGCGCCGCGGAACTCGTTCGACAAAAACTTAAAGGGGAATGAATAATGAGGGGTACGAACTCTTAGAAAAGCGCGTAATCACACTATGGATATTCAAGATTTTATAGACCAGGGCGAGGGAAAAGAAGAAGACAAAATTGCAGCCTGGAATCTGTTTCAGCAAGCCTATGAACTTCAAATGAAAGGGCAGCTTGAAGAAGCCGTCGATGTGTATAAACAATCCATCGACACGTTTCCAACTGCGGAAGCGCATACCTTTTTGGGTTGGACGTACAGTTTCATGGGGCAACTCAACGAAGCCATTGAGGAATGCCATCGAGCCATTCACCAGGACCCTGATTTTGGAAATCCCTACAACGATATTGGGGTCTACCTCATCGAATTGAATCAGTTGGAAGAGGCTATCCCTTGGTTGGAAAAAGCCATGAAAGCCAAACGCTACGAAAACCCCAACTTTCCCCATATGAATCTGGGCCGGGTGTATGAACGGCAAGGGGAATGGGACCAAGCGGTCGAGTCCTACAAAAAATCCTTGGCTTTGAATCCAGAATATAAGTCCGCGAAACAAGCGCTGATGCGCATTCTCACATTAATGAATTAACCAGTTTACCAAGGAAGATGTAGTCATAACGACACCATTCTTAACCACTGCGTCATACCCGCGTAGGCGGGTATCCAGAAAATCTAGCATAGCACTGGATTCCCGTTCCCCGCCTTCGCGAGGACAAGCTTCACGGGAATGACCCACATGAGGAACAAGAGTCTGGCTATTTCCCAAACAACAGACTCCTGAGTATAAGGCGATATCCATGAACGATACGAAAACCATTCTTGTTGCCGTCAGTGATATTTTTTTCTATACCAAGATTCGTGATGCGTTTTTGCCTTCAGGCTATAAACTCGAGCGGATCCGTAACTCCGAGGACTGGCAGGAAAAAGCCCTCCAAAGTCAGCCAATCGGCATCATCGTCAATATGAATGACGACCGATTGAATGCACCAGATATATTGAAAGCCCTCAAGGCCTCTCCCCAAACCCAATCACTTCCAATACTAGCTTTTGCCAATCATGAAGAGGTGGGAGCGTGGAAGCTGGCGAAAGACCTTGGAATTCAAAAAGTGGTCTCCCGCAATGAGTTCTCAGCCAGGACTCTGGCATTATTTGAGGAACTCACCTCCTCAACCGCCTCATGAATACCCTTCCTCTTCACGAACAGCATCAGGCTCTTGGGGCTACCTTTCAACCCCATGGGGACTGGGAAATTCCAACCCATTATGGCAATCCTCAATCGGAATATGAGGCCCTGCACACGAGCGCAGGCCTGGCGGACTTATCATTACGGGGAAGAGTTCACGTCACGGATGACGATCGGATCACCTGGCTACAAAGTATTATCAGCCAGGACATTCTTCCGCTCCAACCAGGACAAGGCCGGTATTCCACCTTCATGGATCATAAGGGGAAAATGCTGTCCTATTTTCGAGTATTCATTCGCCCGGAACAGGTCGTGATTGAAGACGTTGGGGAAGTGGGCGAGCAAACCTATGCCGCACTCAGGAAATTCCTTCTCTATGGAACTAAAGCCAAAATGGCCAAAGGCAGCGAGAGGCAGGGACTCTTTCTTCTCAGTGGGCCCAAAGCCGCAGATATTCTGAAAACGGCTTTCGGAATAGAAGTCGAGAATTTGTCTTCGCTCCAATCATTGTCTTTTACCTTTGAAGGGGCAGAGGCCTTTCTCGCCAAAACGGAAGAAACGGGCATGGCCGACTTTGAACTGTTCGTCCCTCTCGAAGCGCTGGCATCGGTGTGGGCGCATCTTTTGAAGACAGGGGAGCCGGAAGGACTCAAGCCTATTGGAAAAGCCACACTTGAAACGGCCAGAATTGAAGCCGGATTCCCTCGATTGGGTCCGGATATCAATGACCGGATTGTACCCCCCGAAGCCAACCTGGAAGGAATCGCCTTTAGCTTGTCAAAGGGATGTTACCCCGGACAGGAAGTGGTCGCGAGGATGGATACCTACGGATCAATCAAACGCCGGCTGGTGGGGCTAGTGATCGAAGGAAACGAGAAAGACCTACCGGAGGCCGGTGCCAAATTGTTTTCTGGTACACGAGAAGTCGGATGGGTGTCGAGTGCGACCTTCTCTCCCCTACTCCAAAAACCCATTGCCTTGGGATTTCCGTTGCGAGATTTTGCCGCACCTGAAATTCAGCTAGAGGTAGAAAGCCGAAACCAACGATTTCCCGCATCCGTCAATTCTCTGCCCTTCACCCCACCCATTTAAGCTTTTAGAGATTCAGCAGAAACTTGAGTCCCTAGACTTCCATTCAGGAAGCTTTCTCAGGGTGTCGGCCTTGAGAAATTTTATCTGCAATCGCCAAAACCGGTTCCCGCTCCTCGTCACTAAGAGCCAACAAAA
>CBDUWS010000222.1:0-3801 GCA_965370985.1 uncultured bacterium | reverse complement strand
AAGTGGCCATGTATCTGTGCCTGTAACTGGGGGGCAACGTTTGGCCGAAATCATGAAAAAGTTTGGCTTATCGAATACGGGATCCGTACGGGTATCACCACGCAGATGTGGAAGCGAATCAACGAACACAAAGAACTCGCTCATGCGATGCAGCATGTGAAACGCTATATCATGAAGCACACGTCCTGATCCCTTTACCAACGCGCCATTCACCCGGAAGACGTGTCACCGACACGTCTCTACGCACACATCGCCTCCCGCGAGAACATCGCATTTCAATAAAGGCATGGACAAAAAAAGAGCCGGACTCCTTCATGGGAGTCCAGCTCGCATCACGCAGATAATAACAAATGGAATACCAAAGTTAGCTGACTTGCTGTTTTCTCACTCGCCACGCCAATAAACCGGCAATGCCAGTCCCCAATAGCAAGATCGTCGAGGGCTCTGGGATGGGGTTGCCACCACCCGGGTCTGTCACGGTCACAGTGCCACTTGCCACAGTGAACCCCAAGTGATCTAACTTGACCGCAGTTGAGAAACTTCAAAATTTCGGCAGTGTTTTTAATGTGTTATGTGAGCCAGATGTTTTTAGAATTGCGGGTTTTAAGTTCATGCATATGGCCTCCATGCTCCATTATTGCTCTTCTGTTCCTTGTAACTGTTGGAACAATTGCTGGACAGCTGGGTCTTGTGGTGAAAGGCTCATAAGGCGATTCGCATACTGGAGGGCCACCGTTCGGTTCCCCTGATCACGATAAAGAGTGATCAGCGTGAAAAGGATCTGATGATCATTGGGATGACGATGGGAAACATCCTCTAAAATGGCTATGGCCTTCTCTCTTTCCCCAAAAGAGTTTAAGGCTATCCCATACACATACCCGTACCTGGGATTATCGGGCTGCAATTCCCAAGCACGTTTCAGAGCTGGCATGGCTTCGGATTTTTGGCCTGTTCGTATGAGAAGCAAGCCTAAGGCATGATGCACCGAGGCATCATTCCTGGCTGAGGCCAGCGCCTGTCGAAGGAGAGGCTCTCCTTCTTTGTCTCGCTTCTGCAAGCGATAGAGATCGGCTAAATTCACGAGTGCCGGATAAAAAGCGGCATCCAAACGCAGAGCGGTGTGATACGCCTCTTCAGCCTTTTTCAACTGCCCACGCTCGGCATACAGGATGCCAAGGTTCAAATGAGAACTTGGTCGCTCTGCATTCACGAGTTGGGACTGTATGTACTCATCAATGGTTTGGTTCAACTTGTTCTGTTGAATTTTTGACAGAGAGTCACCGGGTATGGAAGCCAGATAACGTCCCGCTTCGATTCTCACGGCCAGAACCGGATCTTTGAGTAATGCACCTCCTAACTCGTATCGTTGCTTGGGGTCTATGGCATCAAGAGCGCGTACTGCCCCGATTCTTACCAGAGGCTCTTTGTCCTGTATCCCGGCTTTTAGAGCTTCCACCATTCTGGCGCTAGGATAACGTTGGAGAAGTGCCAAGGCTGATGCTCGAACAATGTCCGGGTTGGTTTTTTCGTTAGCCAGCTTCAGTAAGGCAACATCTCCACCCGGTTCCCTTTCACGCGCTGCCTTGAGCACTTCTCCATAATGGGGTTTTTCCTGTTTCCGGGGTCCATACCATTCTTCTACATGATCGGTTGCCCACTTTGCCGTCTTTTTCTTATGGCATTGATTGCATGCATTGGGTGTGTCCAGTTTGGCAGACAGATCCGGTCGCGGCACACGAATGCTGTGGTCTCGACGAGGGTCAACGACCATATAGGTTTTTGACGGCATGTGGCATTCCACGCATTGGGCTCCCTTTGAACCGGCTTGGTGGAAATGATGTGTCTGCACGTCGAAATGTTCTGATCGATGGCAACGCGTGCAGAGGGCATTTCCCGTTTCCCGCAATTTCATTCCGTGCGGTTCATGGCAATCACTGCATGAGACTCCAGCCTGATACATCTTGCTCTGCAGAAACGATCCGTACACATACACTTCATCCAGAATCTGGCCATCCTCATGGTAGCGCCCTTGTTCAAGGAGCGAGGGTAGGTGCGTTTCCAGCAAAGGTTTTCCATGCTCATATGCATCAGTGATACTCGTTCGACGGGAATGACAACGGGCACAGGCATCGATCTCCGTGTGAGCAGCAACTGGTGCTTGTCGTTTTGCGGTATCTCCTCCTGTTGGGAATTGCCAGGTTTTGTCATTGAAGAGTGGGAATTGGACCTGCAATCCTTTTTCGTTGGCCTGTCCTTTTTGGCCTTCTACTGATTTTTTTTCTGCCCAGGCCACATGACGAGAGCCCGGTCCATGGCAGGCTTCACATGCGACATCCATGTCGGTCCACGTGGTCTGATAGTGATTTGTCGCTAGATCATAATTTTTTTGTAGATGAGTCGAGTGACATTCCGCACACATGTAATTCCAATTTTGATTCGGTCCCGTCCAATGCAATTCGTCATCGTGAGCAATTTTCTCATTCGGATACAAATGAAACCAACGTTGCCCTCCTTCTTCCTGCGGACGAGCATCCCAGGCAATTCCCAACGCTTGATAGCGCCCACCAGGAAACTCGATCAGATATTGTTGAAGGGGAGTGGCACCGAACGTGTAAGTGATTTCGTAGTCTGTCAGCGTTCCGTCAGGACCGTCGGTTTGGACGAAAAAATTTTCGCCTTGTTTGAAAAAACGTGACGTGACTCCGAAATTCGAAAATGTGGTGTTGTTGAAATTTCCTAAAACGGTTGCCTCATTCGCTTCCTGCATGGCGAGGGCATGATGGGAATTTTTCCAAAGTTGGGACTCGTGAGCATGACAGGCGGTACAGGCTTTGCCGCCCACATACTGAAGAGGGGGTAATGGTTTCGCAGAGCTTTCAGCAGGCGGTTCTAGCGTGGGAGAAGACGTTGGCTGAGAAGTCTCATTCCAAAAATACGCCAAGATGCTGATGAAGAGAATGCTAAGAAGGATAACAAAAGGACGACTCATAACCGTGAGCTACAGCGTTGGAGACGGTGGGGTCTCCTCCAACCGCGTCCTAAAATTTGCGCTATGGTGAAGAAGTTGAGTTTGAGAGGATGGGGTACTCTGCAGGAATTTGGAAGACTTCTTGTTCAATGGCATCATTTTTATTGATGACCCACTATGACGGAGGTCTCATGTTAGAAACCATGGGCCATAAAGATCGTGCGGCAGGATGGCGGAGATCTTTATTTCGCAATTTCTAACTCACGGTTTTTCGTGTAAAGGAGCCGGATCAAGTCGTATTCAAATGGAGAGCCTGTCTGATAATACCGAAAGCTCAACCGATGCCGGGTATCCGTGGCATTGGTCAGGGTATAGGGGGCGCTACGCTCGAGATGGTCATCAAATCCTAACGGAGTATATAAATAGAAAAATTGTGCAGCCGAATCCACAACAAGGCCGGTGGTATCTCGTAGGGAAGATGGTCCAAAAATGGGAAGGACGAGGTAGGGGCCAGGATTCAAACCATAATGCCCCAGGGTTTGCCCAAAATCTTCAATTTGTTGCGGATAACCCAAAGGGGTGGCATGGTCGAAGAACCCTCCCAACCCGAATGTGGAATTCACCAGAAAACGCGTAAAGATTTTCAGACTGGTTTCCCCTTTAAGCTGAAGTATGGCATTCATAAGGTTACGAATATCGGCAATGTTTGAGAAAAAGTCGGATACCCGATCCTCAAAAAAATCGGGCATCACCGTTTCATAGCCTTCCACGACAGGCAGAAAGACATATTCATCAAATTTTGCATTAAAGAGATACATTCGTCTGTTGAAGCT
>CBDUWS010000221.1:0-3804 GCA_965370985.1 uncultured bacterium | reverse complement strand
AATCGTACACGGATGTCGGCGATCAGCGGAAGGTGGTCAGAGGCAATTAATGCCTGTCGGGTGCGTGGGACCTGCACGTTGATCACCTCGACGCGGCCATCGTAAAAAATATGATCCAAATGAAGGACGGGAAAGACTCCAGGATAGGTTCGACGTCGTTTGAGAAACGCGCGTAGGTCCAGGCTCTTCATTACTCGAGTCAGTTCGATTGTCGCAAATCCACGTCCCCACTCGTTGAAATCGCCGAGGACGACCTTTGGCCCAGGGATGCCGTCCTGGCCGATGAAGTTGCCCAACCGTTTGGCCTGATATTGCCGTTCTCTGAGTCCTACCCCGAGGTGGACATTGTAAATGTGCATGGTGTGTCGTCCCAGTTGAATGTCAAGACGTTGGCACCCTCTGGGTGTCCGTGTCTTCCATGTCAGATCGTATTGTGTATGATGATCAATGGGAAACCGACTCATCACGACGTTGCCGTACAAACGTCCACGGACCAATCGCGTGGACCCCATGACCCATCCCATCCCAAGGGCAGCGCCGATTTCCTGATCATGGCCATGGCCTTTTGGACCGGCTCCGAGGACTTCTTGCAGGGCAATCACATCGGCTTGGAGCGGGCGTAACACCTCAGCTATGCGCCTGGGCAAGACGCGCCGATCGAGTCCTCGACATCGATGTACGTTGTAGGTGACGATCCGAAAGTTCACCGACTCTCTTTTCCTGTTTTGGTCCGATATTCTGGAAGTCATATGGTCTCAACAGCTTGTCCAGGGTTTTGTTATTGTACCCTATTTACATGGATGATCGTTGCGGGTTGTACGCATGACAGCCCTTCAGGCTAGGAGCCTGTCGGACTTAGGAAGAATCGGCTACAAAAGTGACTAAGCGGTCCATATTTCGCCGATTTCTTGGACCATAGTCCCACTATGGGCCGGCGAAATCATCAAAATCTGACCTCGCTTAGCCACTTTTTCGCTCTCGATTCCCTAAGCCCGACAGGCTCCTAGGCTGTCATGTTTTTCAGTTTAAATCAGGGTCTGAGAACATACTTGGTGAAGGCCTCTGTCACCATGTGACAGCCCAGGGTGGCGTGGCTGTCCACTTAACTAGAGGAAACGGAGAAATCCAATGGTTCATACTTCGTAAGTTCATTTGACAGTACAATTCAGACCCACGTTCTTTTTTTCATTTTGGTCGCCCAAGCAAAGGAGCTGTTCTGGTCAAAAGTCCTTACGCTTTCAAACTCAGAGGGAGGTTGCAATGAGTGGAAACGATTTTCGTATTGGAATCCTTACTTCAAATGGATACTTACACACCAATTCTGGAGCTATTTTGCTAACACGAATTTCGATTCAAACGGCAAATTCTCCAAAGTCGGAGTTGCTTACGATCGATTCTGCAGATGTTGGCAAGATGGCACTGGTCAGAGGGAATATGTCCGGAGAGGTGCTTTATTCTTCCGAGCTTGTGGAAATCATCCCACCCTTGACCGGTGGTCTCATGGAGACTTTAATTTCTAAAGGAAATGTATCGTACGAAGAAATTCAGGACACCTTATCCGAATCGAGCAAGTCTGGGCCGGGTAATTCCGACCAACGAAAGCTCTGTGCCCTGGTGATCGGTCATAAAAAAGCTTCTCCGGGTTCGAGGAATGAGAGGAAAGATCTAACCGAATTTGAATTCAATGACAGATTAGCCTCACGAATCGAAAAGAAAGTCAGGACGGTGGATATTCAACGAGTGTACCGACGAACATATAAAGAACTTCCCGATGACATTAATGACTTGAATCCCCACTTTATTATTAGTCTCCACTGCAATGCGTTTAATGAAAAAGTATCGGGAACCGAAGTGCTGTATTATCATAAATCTGAACGAGGGAAGCACATATCCGAAATATTGCTTGGATACCTGGTTAGGCACCTTAAACTACCCGACCGGGGTGTAAAGGGGCGGACGGCTGAAGACAGAGGAGGGTTTCTCCTCAGATATACAAAGCCCCCCTGCGTCATCGCAGAACCGTTTTTCATTGACAATGATAAGGATCTGGCAAGGGCTCAAAAGAATTTGAATGGATTAGCAACTGCCTATGCCAACGCGATCAAGGAAGTCGCACAATTTATATGAAAGGATTTGGGGGGGGCTGATTGGTCGTACGGCCAGAAAAGCGTGTAATGGGTTTCCTGAGCATTTATCCCGGATATGTGAGCTTTTGGTTTTAGCAGGTGGGAAGGCCGCCCTTATGATCCTATTAGTGCACAGAATGTTTTTTGTCTTGACACGTCAAGAATTCTAGATTAGTCAATTCTTAATTGAACCTTTTGATTGCGAATCTTAAAAGCTCTGGTGAACAGCTGCGATTTCGCTGCTGTTTCGCAGAGTGGGGATCGGGGAATGAAACGAAAGCTGGGAACCTTACTTGAAGAAAAGGTCATGCGTCTTGCTAAGCGACGCGCTGCGGAAGAGGGGCGGCCGCTAAATGAACTCATCGAGGATGCACTTGTTCAGTACTTGGGTGGGAAACGGCCACCTGCACGGGAACGGGAAATGGCTTACCACACGTTTTGTGAGCGGCCGCTGAGGCTCACGCCTGGACAATTCCGCCAAGTCCTCGAAGAAGATCTCTGGGATCGATGAATCTGGACCGACTTCCCCAGGGCAGCCTTTGTGTGTTGGACACGAACGTCCTTTTGTACGCGGAGCAAGGGGTTTCCGCACAAGCACAGCACCTCCTTCGTCGTATCGAACAAGGCGAGCTGATCGGGGTGCTGCCCCAGCCTGTATGGCAGGAACTCACTCATAAGCTCATGCTTGCCGAGGCCCTGATGCTTGGACAAATCAAAGGTGGTAACCCTGCCCGTCAACTGGCTGCCAAACCAAAGGTTATGAAGGGGCTCACACTCTACAAAGAGAAAGTAAAAGCGTTGGTCATGCTGGGTCTCAAATTTGAAGCCTGTTCGCATAAGGACCTCATCGACAGTGCCTTTCAGTTGCAGACCCGTTATGGTCTGCTGACGAAAGACTCTGTGATCCTTGCTGTGGCTGTGCGCCTTGAGGCTGATGCGCTTGTCTCCGCTGATGCGTGCTTCCGTTCCGTCCAAGAGGTGAACGTCTACTCCCCCTCGGACCTCTGATTGGATCCAAAAGTACGGACATAGGCATCGTGGGAGACGCGACTTGCAATCACGCTTTCATGTGGCGTGACCGGCTTTGACCTTTCCTCGGTGCAATCAGATTTCGGTTCATGGCAAATTGCTCTACCAGATTTACCAGATGGGGAGAAATAAAGAATAAGGACGGGAGTCATTTTTTGTCGCTCCAGTTCGCTTGTCTAAGTTTGCTTAATGTTTCGAATCCTGAGACGATCGCTTAGGTCATCATCCCCGACCTCGAAGCAGTCATCCAATTATTTCAGATTCATGCTACGGACGGAGGAGCAGAACCAGTAGAATATGGCCGTCTGGTCAAACAACTCATTCAGCCGTGAGGGATCTGAACGACTCAAGCATGGCAATGAGGATGAATGAATCCTAGGGGCAGCATTCAGCAGATTCTAACGGCAAAGGATCGCACGAACGATATTCATACTATGAAAGACACATCCACAATTGAGGCAATCATGACCGGGTTCGCTGGGCGGACGGGCCTGACTCCCCCGGCTCGACCGCCCCGTCGCTATCTCTGGACCGATGCGTTTGCCGTTTGCAACTATCTAGAACTTTTCCGCCAGACAGGTAAGGAACAATACCAACAAGATGCCAAACGCCTCGTCTCTCAAGTCCACAGAGTCCTGGGGCGACACCG
>CBDUWS010000220.1:0-3872 GCA_965370985.1 uncultured bacterium | reverse complement strand
TATAGAGGCGACGCGATTATTTTAAAATACTCGCATTTTCGCTATATTTTTAGCCATTCCGTATAAGTTTACATTTTGGTATGGAATATTCTAAAAAAGCCTTAATATTTATTAACTATTTGAGTATCTTTATCCTGAAGGGTTCTTACTCTCGGTTGGAGCTGATAGAGATCTGAAATCTGAATCTCCGGGGGAGGGTGTGAAAAGCGGTTCTGCTCCCCTAATATGACCCCGACAAAGTGGCAACCCACTTCAAGCGCGGCCTTCCGGTCATCTTCACTGTCTCCCACAAAGAGTATTTCTTGGAAACGGGCTTGGGCCAGGTTTTGGATAAGCCATAAATTTTCAGTTTTGGTTGCTGGTGCTCCATATATTTTGGAGGTAAAGCGATCGAAGGACCGTAATGTTACCAATCGATTCAGAGTGGGAGTTGGCGTTCGGGAATTAATAAAAATAGGAATGTTTTGTTGGGAAATCCACCTTAAGGTTTCAGTTGTGCCTGGGACTTCTTCACATGTTGCGATGGCTTGTTCGCAACTGAAAGTGTAATCCTCAGCCCATTGAGTAGCTAAGGCTTCTGGGCTTTGATGTTTGGGGATTTGGTTTTTGACTATGAGTTCATGAACGATTTCAAGAAAAACGCCATGGCGATCTTTAGCGGGATATTGTTCAAGAATACGTGTGACCGTAGACCCGGTAGGATCGTGGGAGTACGTGACTTCGTAAAAGGTCTGAAGCTTTATGTGATTGGAGACAACTAAGGTTCCATCAAAATCAAAGACGATGCATCGAATCATGACACCTGAGGGTCAGCAATGGGTATTTCGGCGGTGTTCTGTGATGTCTGATTCGGCGTGATTTGGAAACGCCCCCAATGGTCGACTAAAGTTTTTCGTTCAGACCGTGGTAATTTATTGATTCGTTTGTCTGCATAAAACGAGTCATTGTTGTAATGGGTAGTGGAAATTTCTTCAAAAATGACACCGTGGTCTGTCCAAAAAGAATGCCAGACTCCTGGTTGGATAAGTATGGTTTCCCCTGGATGGAGTATGCGTGGGTATCCGTCGGTATTGACATGCAAAATGCCATACAGAATTTGAAACGTTTCTTCTTTCCGCGCATGGTAATGGGAAGGGTGGCGTTGGGCAGGGAGTTGAATGACAAGTTTTTTGCAATATTCGCGGTTAATGCATTCAATGATGGCCGCACCAGTTTTTCGAAAATTTTCAAGGCCATAATGGTGCGAATATTCCACTTTAAACTCACTACCCAATTGGATTTTGGCTTCATTGAGTAGGGCTTTGATCTCGTGAATGGCCTGTTTTAGTATCACGATACCTTGGTCTACATCAATTTCTACGGCTTCTTGCATGACCGGTTGATTTGGAAGAACATCCTGAAGGGCTTGATAGCCATCCTTCCAATGCCCACTTTCTAGTTGTCCTTCAATGTAGGGCATCGCAAAGTACACTGAGTCTCGGGAAAGTGTATGCCCTTTTTTAATAGGACGCTTGGCAAATACGCCCCGACGCAAGCCATCAAGTGACGCTTGTTCAATCTCGGAAACGGGAGGCCGACTATCCGGTCCGCACAACACAGTGGCCCGTCCATGAGCTTCCAGCCATTTGTCGACCTGCTCAGGAGTGGACGAATAGGCATTGAGTTTTATCGTGTCGGTTTCCACACCAATGTGGCGTTCAAAAAGTTTGGCCTTAAGAGCAACAGCGAGTTGAACGGGAATGGTATCATCTGGATTTTCATGGGTGGACCACCCAATGGGAACCTGAGGATATCGATTGTGCAGCACCTGTATTTGGTTGAGAGCGAGCATATCGTCTGGAGTCGGATACACCGAGACACAATGCATGAGAGCAAACTGTACGGCTCGATGCTGAAAGAAACTGGCAACATTGTCAATGTCCTCAAGAGTCAGCCCACCTGTGGAACAGACAACCGGTGGTCCTGCATTGGCTATTTCTTCAAGAAGAGGCCAGTCTTTGGCTGAGCAACTCGCAACTTTTAATACATTGAAGCCCATGTCGACAGCCACATGAACAGACTCTTCATCGAAAGGAGTACACATGGCTAACAAGCCTTGAGCCCAGACTTCATTCAGCAAGACTTGAAATTGGGCCTGGTCTAACCGAGTGGATTGAAACCGTTGGATATACTTGAGTTCGCTCCCTTTTTGATGGCTGGGGTGAATGAACGAATCGAGCTGACGAAATTGAAATTTAATTGCTGCGCGTACCGAACGCCTTTTTATGACTTCCGCAACCGACTGAATAATCCTCAGCCCATGTTCGACGCTTCCCTGGTGGTTATTCGCCAGATCCAGAATAAATAAATCGTGAAAGTTGAAATCTTGGTCCATCATTTTCATGACCTTTCTTGTGCCAGTTTACCGCAATTCCAAAGCTTGAGGTATATATCCTTTTTCATAATTGATGTGAACCGTGCGTTTTTTTGCCTCTGAAAGATGGGCAGCCGAAACGACCATCATCGTTTCAAGGCCTCGCTCAAGGGAAATAGATGATGTATTTTCCTTACCTTTTAAGACAGAGTCAATATGCTGCAATTCCCAAATGAAATCATCCGGACGTGTTTTTTTAATAATACGTAATTGAGCATCTTCCTGATTGATTTTCCAATTGACTCGATCAACGCCAGGTTCGTGGCCGATTGTCAATTCGACATAACCGTTGTTCCCTTGTATGCGTGCCCATTTTCTTGCGGGAGAGGTGATGACATCCTGAACGACCCGTCCAATAAGCCCGGTTTCGGTCTTGAAGTGAAGGAGGCAGAGTTTGTCGTAATCAACGTCCTTTGTTTGGATATAATCCAGAGCCGCCGAGACCTCAATAATTCGGCCTTTTCCTAATTGGGTTGCGAAAAACTGCCAAAGATTAATAGCATGAGAATGCTCTCCGCTTGCTCCACCGCCTCGGTTCCAAAATCCCAAATAGCTGTCTTGTGGACCTTGAAGCCATGGGTGTGCAGTAAAAATCCCACCCCAATGTTCACGGAATTCTACGTCGATAGTTTCAACCGATTGTAACTGTTGGCTTGCGAGTGAGGTTTCCTGTGCAGCTTTCCCAACCACATGATCATATCCGACAAAAGTTAAGGTGTTTGATTCGGCCACTTGCCTGTTTAATGTCTCGGCTCCATCTAAAGTTGGGGGGCAGAGTGGTTTTTCAATCAGGAGGGCTTTGGGATGTTCCTTGAGGGCATCCAGTGCTATAGAGAGGTGTGAGTCTGGTGGAGTCCCAATGACAATTAGATCAAAATTTCCTTTGGGTGCTTCATTTACTAAACACAGCTTGATGGCATTATCCCATTTTCCATAGCGGGTGGGGTAAATCATCGATTTGGTTCGATCTAATGCCGCTGGGTCAAGATCGCATAAGGTGACGTTCCATCCTAGGGAACGGGAAGCATGGGCAAGGTGATTGCCAATGGATCCAGCGCCCAATATTTTCACGCTATACATATAAACCTCCTCAAAACTTTCCTAGGAGCCTGTCCGAGATAAGAACGATCTACTGCGGGTATGCTGGATTTGGTCAGATCTTCTGATAAATAGTCACCACTATTCGTCTCAAACGATCGAAGCATCTGACTCAAACCATCGCCCACCCGTGAGATCCCTTATCTCGGATAGGCTTCTGATCCGACATCTACATTCAAATATGGTATGTATGAAAATGGTTTAATTCCAGATCATCAATTCTGAAAGATTAGTTGGAAGAAATCTCAAAAATACTGTTACTCAGGGCTTTGACCCCTATGTTGTTAAATCTGCTTAAAGCATTTTGAAAGCTATTGATCCGTCTCTCGATTTGGTAAAGGTCAATTTCTGGAAAAATGTG
>CBDUWS010000219.1:0-3876 GCA_965370985.1 uncultured bacterium | reverse complement strand
GTCCATTAACCGTAGCTCTTAAAACGTTACAGAGCTGTAACCGGTTCCCAACCGGATAGCAATATGCTGTGAGTAGGATTGGTATGACAGCTTCGATATGGCGTTGAATTGACCCTGGACCAATCACTATTAACCCTGGAGGTGGGAGATGGTTTCAAGAAAAGAAAGAATGTGGGCCAAGTCAATTTTTGAGGGACAACATGAGCAAAATATCTTGAATTTTATTGCGGAAGAACAAGTTGTCACGCTTGAAATGATCGTAGAAAAATTTCCATGGATTCGATGGGGCGATCTGTTTTTGATTTTGGGAAGATTCCGACGGGAAGGCTTGGTAACCGTACATCAGGTAAATGTGGTTCTTGAGGTGCGGATAAAAGAACAAATGTTCGAGGTGGTCTGAAAATGTTTAATCTGGACAATTTGGCGGCTTGTAACACGTTTGTAACATACCTGTCACATAAGAGAAATCTCAAAACCGTACAATGTTCTACTTAATATAAGGAGGAAATGTTCATGAAGGACGCGTCGAAAAGAAGAGCCTTGGTGATTTGGGCCACCATGATTGGGCTGTTGTTAGGGTGGTGTGGAGTTAGTGGGTTTGATTCGTCCATGGCGTGGGCCAAAGAATCGATGGATGACCCAAACTGGAAAGGCTATACCCGAGTGAGCGGAGTCTCAGGAAATATCAATAGTATTGGATCAGACACGTTAAATAATCTTATGACTCTTTGGGCTGAAGGATTCCGAAAACAATACCCGAACGTGAAGATTCAGATTGAAGGTAAAGGATCCAGTACGGCGCCCCCGGCCTTGATTGAAGGGACGGCACAATTGGGTCCCATGTCGCGAAAAATGAAGGGCAAGGAGATGGATGCGTTCGAGGCTAAGTTTGGGTACAAGCCTACTCCGTTTCCGGTGGCTATTGATGCGCTAGCTGTGTACGTCAATAAAGATAACCCCATATCCGGGATGACGGTGGCGCAGGTGGATGCGGCCTTTTCAAAAATGCGTCGTCAGGGCTATAAGGAAGACCTTCAGACATGGGGGCAGTTGGGATTGAGTGGCGCCTTTACCAAGATGCCAATAAGTTTATATGGACGGAACTCGGCGTCCGGGACCTATGGCTTTTTCAAAAAGAAAGTGTTGCAGAACGGAGATTATCGAAATCAAGTTAAAGAACAGCCGGGTTCGGCGTCCGTGGTTCAGGGCGTAACCGAAGATCGTGCGGGGATGGGATACAGCGGCATTGGATATCGTACTTCGGGAGTACGAGCTATTCCGTTGGCCATGAAGGATGGTGCCGGTTTTGTGGAACCGACGTTTGCGAATGCGTCGAAAGGGACCTATCCCTTGGCTCGTTTTTTATTTGTGTATGTGAATAAGGCTCCGAATAAACCGCTGTCACCCATTGTCAAAGAGTTCTTGAAATTTGTGTATAGTCGTGAAGGCCAAAACGTTGTGATTAAAGATGGCTATTTCCCGTTAAGCGCCGATCTCATTACGAAGCAACATGGCAATTTTGAATAAGTTTCTTCATCGCTGTGTGAGCCACTTCCTGGTCGCATGACGGGCGGAAGGTTTTTTTGTGATCCACCAAATCTGGACTGTTAGGATCGAATGAATACTCGCCACCCTGTTCCTACCTCTGGAATAGAAATTTCGTCAGTACCGGCACAATGGGCAAAAAGAAAAAATAGAACAGGCCATCGACGTCTCCGTCATGCCGTGGATCGCTCGGCTGGTATTGTTGTTTGGGTTGGGGGCATTGCCACGATTGTCAGTATTATGGGGATCTTTCTCTATTTGATGTGGGAAGTGATCCCGCTGTTTCGGTCGCCCAGTGGTGATCTTGTTGCCACTGTGCAAGCCCATGAAACACGAGCGTTTTCTTCGAATACCACGGTCATTGGTTCGGATGAATACCAGGAGGTGGTGTTTGTGCTTGCGGGGAACCGCTTGCAATTTTTGCGGATGCCTCAGGGTATTCCCGTTCCTGAAGTCGGGGGCAAGCTGGAGGTTCCAGGAACGGTGCAGTCGTCCGTCCTGATCGGACAATATGGGAACCGAGTGAGTGTGGCTACCCGAGAAGGAATGGTCATGCCGGTTACCATACACTTTCGACCAGTATTTGAAGGGAATAATCGGACCATTATGCCGACTAGCCAGGTCGGGGAACCCATTCGTGTGATTCCGGAAGGTGCGGAATTGGTGCGACATGCCCATACCCAACAAGATGAACGACAAGTTATCGCCGCAGTAACACGGTCTGGAGATATTTGGTTGACTCAAGTGGAAGAGCCAGGGGAGTTCTCTTTCTCTGATGAAGTGACTATCACGCAGCGACAGTTGAAAATTCCCGAGCATACAACAATTACGCATGTGGTGTTGGATAGTTTTGGCAAACGATTGGTGGCCGGGACCAAGCACGGCGAACTTCTTGAATGGTTGTTGAAGGATGGCGCTGATGCGAAAGTCCGCCGAGTGGTCGTTGGCGAAACTGGCGATGCCGTCACGGCTCTCAATTATTTGCTTGGGGAGCGAACATTAATTGTCGGGACACAAGCTGGGCAGGTGATGACCTGGGTTCCCATGAATGAAAGGAAGGCCCCTTCACCAGTGCCATTCCGTAAAGTCACAACGTTTCAGGCCCATAATGGAGCGGTACAAGCCATCTCTCCGTCTCAGCGGGATAAAGGATTTTTGACGGCAGATAGCCAAGGGCGGGTTATTCTGCATCATGCGACGACGGGTCAGACAATCCTGGAATTTGATGAGGTTTCAGTGCCGACAACTGCCCTTCGTTTTTCACCTAAGGCCAATGGTGGAACATGGTTAGGAGCGGATGGCCGCTTGCGGACTTTTTCTATCGACAATCCACATCCTGAAGTCACGTTTCGAGCACTGTTTTTCCCGGTCACCTATGAAGGCTATGAGGACCCTGAACTTATTTGGCAGTCATCAAGCGGATCTGATGAGTTTGAACCCAAGTTGGGACTCATCCCTCTCATTTTCGGAACGCTAAAAGGGACGATTTACGCCATGATTCTGGCCGTGCCACTAGCTGTGATGGGCGCCGTTTACACGGCGATGTTCATGCATCCCCATCTCCGGGCCATCGTCAAGCCCAGTATTGAGATTATGGCCGCCCTCCCGTCTGTTGTCTTAGGCTTTTTAGCGGGTCTGTGGTTTGCGCCATTATTAGAGAAGATTTTTCCGGCTGTGGTGGCTGGGACTCTTCTCTTACCTGTGGTGATTGGATTGGTGTGTCTGCTTTGGCAAATCTTACCTCGATCCCTTGCGGGATTAGATAAATATGGAATTGATTTGCTGGTAATCATGGTTGCGGTAGTAGTAACGGTTGGAATGTGTCTTGCGTTGAATTCATCTATTGAAGCTGTGGTGTTCGGAGGAAATTATAAACAATGGCTCACGGATCATTTTGGACTGGTATATGATCAACGAAACGCGATTGTGATTAGTTTTGCGATGGGGTTTGCGGTCATCCCCATTATTTTCAGTATTGCGGAAGATTCCCTTTCCAATGTGCCACGTCATTTAATCGCCGGCTCTCTTGCACTTGGGGCGACCCAATGGCAAACGCTCACGCGTCTTGTTCTGGTTTCAGCCAGCCCAGGAATTTTTTCGGCGTTGATGATTGGCTTTGGCCGTGCCGTTGGCGAAACCATGATTGTCTTGATGGCGACCGGCAATACGCCAATTTTAGATTGGAGCGTTTTTAATGGATTTCGAACGCTGTCCGCAAATATTGCAGTTGAAATGCCGGAAGCGCCCCATGGGGGGACCTTGTATCGCGTTTTGTTTCTTTCCGGTCTGATTCTCTTTGCCTTTACGTTTAGCATTAACACGATGGCGGAG
>CBDUWS010000218.1:0-3880 GCA_965370985.1 uncultured bacterium | reverse complement strand
CAAACCTTGGAAGGGGCAGAGCCCGATCCCGAAGTATTTGAACAAATTAAGATGCAATTCCTTCTTCAAAAGAAACAGCGCGCCATGCAAGCCTTTCAGGCTATGCTACGCGCCCGCGGCGACGTTATCATTCACGAGGAATTGCTGTAAATCAGAAAAACCGCCTTCCCCCGAACGTCTTACGCGTAACACATTCCTTTTCTCTTTTCACTGAATCAGCATCGCATCGCCGTAGCTATAAAACCGGTAACGTTCCTGCACCGCATGGGCATAGGCGTCTCGAACGGTTTCCACTCCTGCAAACGCCGACACCAGCATCAACAAGGTGGTCTCCGGAAAATGGAAATTGGTCATCAGCACATCCACCACCCGGAACTGAAACCCTGGAAGAATGAAGAGCCGGGTTTCTCCCGACCCGGACCTTAACTCTCCATGTTCGTTAGCGGCTGATTCCAAACTACGTGCCACCGTCGTTCCAACAGCCACAACCCTGCCACCACGTTGCCGAACATCCTGAATCTGCTTGACGACATCTTCTGATACGTCGAACCATTCCGGATACATGGTATGGTCTTCGACCAACTGTGTTTTGACCGGCTGAAAGGTGCCAGGACCAACATGCAAGGTAATCGTAGCACAACAAATCCCTTTGTCTGACAAGGCTTGAAGCAGGGTTGGCGTAAAATGTAACCCTGCCGTGGGTGAGGCCACGGCCCCTTCAACATTCGCAAACATCGTCTGATAATCCTCTTGGTCGCGTAAAACGGGTTCCCGTTTGAGATACGGCGGTAATGGCATATCACCATATTGTTGCAAATGTTCCGGTAATGCCCCTGGACCCAGCCATTGAATCACGGTTCGTCCAGGTTCTTTTTCAACAACCTGTGCCCGTGCCTCGCCTTGGAATTCAACGATTTGTCCAATCCCTACCCGCCCCTTGATCAGGACTTCAGCATGTGCGGCTTCGACATTTTTGACAAACAGCATTTCAATTCGCCCGCCGCTTGGAACTTTTTTCCCACAAAGACGGGCCGGAATGACTTTGGTATCATTCACCACCACCAGATCTCCAGAACGAAGAATATCCGGGAGATCCTTCACCTGACGATCAATAATTTTCCCCTGATGCCGATTTAGCACTAACAAGCGCGCATGGTCTCTCGGATGAATCGGATGTTTGGCAACCAGGGTGGGATCAAACGGGAAATTAAAATCAGAAAGATTCATGGCCAACCCGATGAAGAGCCACTCAAGGTTGGTCTGAAGGTGTGAGGTTGACACGTGCAATCGGAAGAAGTGTAGTGCCAGGATAGTAATGCCGTAAGATGGATTGATAGTCATAGCCTAATTCGGCCATCTCCCGCATGCCCCACTGACACATGCCTACGGCATGTCCTGCGCCATGCCCCACCACTACCACCTCCGCTCCCATCGATTCAATGGAAAAATTCGTACTGAAAATCTTTGAGTATCCCACGATACGTCGCAAATCCTGCCCACGCAAAATGATTTCTCCTTGAGAATGTAACAGCCGCACTCGATCGACACGACCTGATGGGGTAAAGGTATACGGCGTCAGCGTAGCGACCGTCCCAACGGTGTACCCTTCCTTCCGCAACTGTCGCTCCAAAAATTCAAACGTAAATGATGTCCGCCAATCATAGCGTGGGGCTTGCTCGTCAAAGGGACAATTCACACCCTTGAGATAGGGCAGATTCAACGCCCACACATACAGCGCATCTTCTGTTGGACCGGCAGCTGTTGAAGAATAGGCCGCATAGATGGGACGGCCATCATACGTCACCACATGCCCTTTGGTTTCCGCCACAGCTCGAAGCACCGATTCCGAACGAGCGGCGTGGCCATGATACACTTGGTCTAAGACACTGGCGAACACATCAAAGGGTTGTTGTTGATTCTCCACTTGCTTATAGAGCACGTACGTGCGAGCCGCCACGGCTTGCGCTTTCAGCGCTTCAAGCGGCCACTTGGGACTGACTTCTCCGGACACAACACCCGCGACGTACGTTTCAAGATCAATTTGGTTAATAACGGCCAATCCGGAGGGGAGGCTTTGAATCTCTAGAGGTCCACGAACATTCCATTTCTTCTTGACATTCTTCGACCCGGAATTGGCAGTGCTCGCTACGACCTGTACGCGGTACATCCCATCTCCTCCTTCCACAAAAATGACCGAGGCAGATACTGTTCGATTATTCAGGAGGAGCGCTTCTCCTTGACGTGTGACGATCACTCCATCAGAAAATTTTAAGCGCTTGCCGGATGGAAGCTTTAGAAAAAAAGGAGACGAAGAACGGATGGAGAGCACACGAGCCGAATCGGTTAACCCTACCCGGATCGTATATTCAGCCGCCCAAACATCTAAGGTAGGAACAAGTACCGAAGAAAGAAAGAATGCAGTGCTGAAAACAATGCTTAACAACACCTTCACAAGTATTTACCGCTTGAACATGATATACATGAGCAGACTACCGATTACACTCAACAGGACACTCGTTGCCAGTGGAATATAGATCGTGACATTTTCACGTTTGATCACAAAATCACCCGGCAGCCGCCCGAGCCATCCCAGATCGCTTCCCGAATCTAACCATTGCTCCAGCAACATGAGCACACCGCCAATCACAAGAAGCAACATCCCTAGGACAGCCAAACCTTTTCCTACCCCCGTCATATCTATCATATCCTATCACTGCAGGAGGACTTCTGCGATCTGTACCGCATTCAAAGCGGCGCCTTTTCGCAAATTATCGGCGACAATCCATAAATTCAACCCGTTAGGTATCGACTCATCTTCCCGTACACGTCCTACGTAGACGTCATCCGTGCCAACCACATCAATAGGAAGTGGATATAAATTTCGACCGGGATCATCATAGACTTGTATTCCCGGGGCTGCCGACAGTAAGGCTCTCGCCTCATTGGCACTCAGTTTTCGCTCGGTTTCGATATTGACAGATTCTGCATGACAGACAAAGACCGGCACTCGAACCGTCGTGGCCGTGATTTGCATGGAAGAATCCCCAAATATTTTTTTGGTTTCATTGACCATTTTCATTTCTTCTTTAGTATAACCGCTGGGCAAAAACTCATCGATGTGCGGCAGGCAATTAAAGGCAATCTGGTGGGGATAGACTTCGGAATGCACTTTACCAAAACTCAACACCTTTCGAGATTGTTCAGCCAACTCTTCCATAGCCTCTTTACCAGTTCCGGACACAGACTGAAATGTCGTCACAATAATACGTTTGATCTTCACCGCATCATGCAAGGGTTTGAGAGCCACGACCATTTGTATCGTTGAGCAGTTGGGATTGGCGATCAGCCCTTGATGCTTCTCGAGGGCCAACCCATTCACTTCAGGCACAACCAGTGGCACCTTAGGATCCATCCGCCAGGCGGAACTATTGTCGACCACCACGCCCCCCGCTTTCACCGCAATGGGGCCAAACTCATGGCTCACATCGGCGCCTGCGGAAAATAAGGCCAGATCGACTCCCTTAAAGGAATCAGGTTGAAGAACCTTTACGGGAACATCCCGGCCGCGAAAGGTCACTTCGCTCCCTTTCGATCGAGCCGAGGCCAACGGCACCAATTCTCCAACAGGAAACCCTCGCTCTTCTAACACTTGAATCATTTCAGTTCCTACGGCTCCTGTCGCCCCGACAACAGCAACGGTATAGGCTGATTTCTTCTTATTCATGGCCTGACTCTTAGGCCCGGATCAATCGAATGCGATGATTAAAGGTATCTGCAATGGCGACATTACCCCATGAATCAACTGCAACACCGAACGGAAAATTCAGCGCGCTCTCAGAAGGTATAACTTCATCACCGGAAAACGTGGCTTGCCCAGTTC
>CBDUWS010000217.1:0-3880 GCA_965370985.1 uncultured bacterium | reverse complement strand
TATCAATAAGGCTGAGCACTCGTGGGCAACAGTACATTGGAAGGCTCCAAGGACTCAGAGGATTTGCCGCCATTTAAGGAAGTAGCCGGATCGCTCGTCGAATCCTCCTTCCGGAACTTACCCCTATCCCGAGCAATCAAAAAACCATCTGCCAAATCTATCGCTACCAGGAGACCCGCCTGTTCAATCGCGCGATCTTGCAGGGCACGATTAAATTGCAGCCCGGTCTCGGCATCCCCGGTTGATGTGGCTCCCACATAAAATTCCGCGGTGCCGGTGCCGGTTTGGGACCAGCGGACTTTCCCCGTTTTCCGGTCCTTCACTTTCACGGACACCTTAACCTTAACGCGGCTTGCTTGAGTTTGGGTTTGAGAAAACGCTAAAGAAGGAAACGACACTGAAAGAATGGCCCCATTCAAGATATAATCTGCAGAAGGTTCGTCTTCAACGATTTCCGCGCCTCCCCCCGACCTCAAAGTCCGGCGAAGATATCCCGTATATTTGAATTCTAAGGCCGGTTCAAATGTGTTATTCCTCAGCGTGCGAATCGCTAAGCGCACCGGCGGACCTTGTGCCGTACCATCGGCACTTCCACCAATCACTGGGCCTGCCCCTTCGACTCCAAACTGATATCCACACCCCGCGCTTATCACCCATAGCACAATTCCGCACCACCGCATCAGCAACATACACAGATAAGAAGGACAATTCGGCATGTTCGGCTCAAATGACAAAATTCACCAATTTTTGTTCAACGTAAATAACTTTGCGAGGGGTCTTTCCCTGCAACCATTCCAGAAGTTTGGCATCATTCTGAGCAGAGGCAATCACCTGATCCTTCGTTGAGCCTGCCGCCACAGCTATTTTACTTCGCAGCTTTCCATTCACCTGAATCGGAATCGTCCATTCTGCACTCACAAGAAGTTCGGGATTAAACACCGGCCATGGCTGTCGTGCGATACTGGAAGGATGTCCTACCGTTTCCCATAGTTCCTCGGCAAGATGCGGAGCAAAGGGGGCTAAAAGTGTCAGTAGGCATTCTATTGCCGATCGCCAACCAGCGCGTTCTTGCGCCGTTAACGTGTCCGCCGGATAATCTTTCATCAATTTATACAGTTGGTTCACAAACTCCATCAGTGCCGCGATCGCGGTATTGAATTGAAAGTCTCGTTCGAGATCGTGGGTGACTTTTTGAATGGTGTGATGCGTGGCCCGCTGTAAGTCCGCCAAAAGCTCTGACGACTCTGAGCCAGGTTTATCATTCGCTTCCCCAATCACAGGAAGTTGTTCCTGCACGAGGCGCCACACGCGATTCAGAAACCGGCTACAGCCTTCTACGCCCGTATCGCTCCATTCCAGATCTTTCTCCGGTGGGGCGGCAAATAGTGAAAAGAGGCGTGCAGTATCGGCGCCATATCGACTACACAGATCTTCAGGCGAGGCGATATTTTTTTTAGATTTAGACATTTTCTCTGTCCGCCCAATGACGATCACCTTCCCGCATTGTGCGCATAGGCGTTGTCCATTTTCCTTTTTCGTTTCGGACGGCAGCACCCACCGATGCTCCTCACACCAATAGGTTTCCTTTGTCACCATACCCTGTGTGAGCAAATGCACAAAGGGTTCGTCCACCGTCGTCAATCCCAAATCCCGCAAGACCTTGGTAAAAAACCTCGCATAGAGTAAATGTAGGACTGCATGTTCAATACCGCCGACATATTGATCCACGGCCATCCAATGTTTGGCAGCTTCCGGATTGACGGGTTGGCTGGTGTCTTGAGGAGAGCAGTAGCGCAGAAAATACCAAGAGGAATCGACGAAGGTATCCATGGTATCAGATTCGCGGCGAGCCGTTCCGCCACAAGTGGGACAAGTGGCCTTGGCAAACGAGGGTGATTCTTTGAGCGGCGACCCCCCCTTTCCAGTAAACGGCACATCTTCTGGTAACAGAACCGGCAATTGGTTTTCCGGAACAGGGACCAGACCACATGACTCACAGTACAACATGGGAATCGGTGTGCCCCAATACCGTTGACGAGAGATTCCCCAGTCGCGCAACCGAAAATTGATAGTGCGCTTCCCCCAACTCTGCGTTTCGACATATTCACCGATTGCCTGTTTCCCATCAGACACGGATAAACCCGAAAATTTCCCAGAGTTCACCAATGCACCAGCCTGCTCCTGTTCTTCATAGGCCGCATCTAAGGCATCAGGTACAAGCGTTCCTTCTGAATTTTGAATGACAAGCCGAATTGGGATGTCATATTGTTTGGCAAATTCAAAATCCCGCTGGTCATGCGCGGGAACCGCCATAATCGCGCCAGTACCATATTCATACAACACGAAATTGGCCACCCAAATCGGGATGCGTTCTTGCGTGAATTGATTGATGGCATAGGCACCGGTGAAGACCCCTTCTTTCTCCCGGTCCGCCGCCGTACGGGTGGCTTTATCCAGTCGCGAAACACGCTCCACAAATCCTCGAACCGCCGCAGCCTCTGCTCGTCCTTCAATTAACTGTTCTACCAGAGGAGATTCAGGGGCAAGACTCATGAACGTCGCGCCATGAATGGTGTCAGGCCGTGTGGTAAAAATGCGAATGGCAGTCAGATCGTCCCGAGGTTCCGCGACAGGAAAATCAATTTCTACCCCCTGGCTCCTGCCAATCCAATGCCGCTGCATGGCCAACACCCGCGCAGGCCAACTCGTCAACCGATCGCAACCGTCTAACAATTCTTGCGCATATTCCGTGATCCGAAAAAACCACTGTTCCAATTCTTTTTGAATGACCACCGACTCACATCGCCAGCACACCCCACCATCTTTCCCTTCTTGAGCCAATACCTGCTCATTGGCCAAAACCGTTTCACAGGAAGGACACCAATTGACAGCAGACCGCTTACGATAGGCTAAACCCCGTTCTACCATCTTAAGGAAAATCCATTGATTCCAGCGGTAATAGTCGGGTTGGGACGTATTCACCTCACGATCCCAATCATAGGACAAGCCCATCCGCCGTAATTGCTTTTTCATGTAGGCCACGTTCTCTTGCGTCCAGACATTGGGCTGTACACCCTTCTCGATAGCGGCATTTTCGGCGGGCAAGCCAAAGGCATCCCATCCCATGGGATGCAACACATGGAACCCACGCATCGTCTTGTATCGGGCCACCACATCGCCAATGGCATACACACGCACATGCCCCATGTGAATTCGCCCTGACGGATAAGGGAACATTTCCAAACAATAATATTTGGGCGTGGTCGCATCTTCCTTAATGTGGAAAAGGCCAACCCGTTCCCAATGGTCCTGCCATTTGGATTCTATTGTTTGATGATCGTACGTCTGCGCCATGATGGTACCTTATTGAATTCTAGGAAGAGGCTAGCTCTGCTGATCACCAAAATAGGGGAGAGAAAGAATCACGCCTCATCAGCGCGATTCCCCCTCTATGCACACGAGGAGGAATCTACCATAGAGGGGCCGACCCGACAAGCAAACCACCAGAAGAACCGCAGTAGAAAAAGTGACAGAATAGGGGAACAACGAGGGAGAAGATGGGGAACGAAAAAGAACCTAAGAAGACCGGCGCTGCTAGGCTTTTCGTGGATTGACCGCAACCGGGGAGGGAGGACGGGCAGACGATCCTGAAATGGCCCCGACAATTTCTTGATGGTGTTGCTGCAGCTGCCGATGGCTCTCAATAATCGGATCAATTATTTCACCACACATCAAACACCGCCATCCGGGCATCCAAATCTCACCACTCGTGGCCATATCCACAAAGTGATCAACAACCATCGTTCCCTGACAGCGCGGACATTGCATCAAACACCCCTTATCTCTAGGTTTCGTATCCACCCTTTCCATCGGTGTAGAA
>CBDUWS010000216.1:0-3917 GCA_965370985.1 uncultured bacterium | reverse complement strand
AGACACTTTTGCAGCCGATTCTTCCTAAGTCCGACAGGCTCCTAGGCATCCGAGTTGTTTTTTCTAGCGAAACCCGTGGCCAAATGGAATGCGGGTTGGCGAATGTCGATGCGATTCTTAGTAAAGCGGAAATGAACCGAAAGAATATCGTGGCTATCCGTTTCTTCACGCTTCGCTCATTGCCACTGAAGTGCAGCGTTAGAATGAAACCGAATGCCACATTTTGCTACATGCCTTCCTTAAAAGAGCCTTTTAACCTTGTGTTTGAACACATCCTTGCTATCCAGATCTGGATGAATATGATCCATCTGCCGAAACCTGATCAAGGTATATAGTTAAAGGCAAGCAATCCCTCCCTCAAGGAAAGAAAAACAAGAGGTAAAGGAAAAGTTTCCGAAAAAGTCTGAAATATGAAATCCTTTAGGCTTCCCCAAAAGCCCAGAAAAGCTTGGCCAAATTGGTGCCGCCGGACCTTAAGGGTCTTTTTATCGATTGGGCTGGTGTTTGTGCTGGGGGGAGTTCTTGCCTTTATTCTTTTTGATCCCGTAGTTACCACAGAGGCTCCGCCGTCATTAAAAGGAAGGTTTGTTGATGAATTGGTTGCCGATGGGTTTATAGGTCCGACAGACTTGGCTATTACGGAAGATGGGACCATTTTCGTTGCTGAACGACAGGGTGTCGTGCGGATTATTAAAAATGGTGAAAGTTTAAGCCAGCCATTCGTCACACTCACGGATGTGAATACTTCAGGAGAAAGCGGATTGCTGGGCTTGGCCGTTCATCCAAAGTTTCCGGATATTCCCTATGTATATCTGCTCTATTCTGTTCATTACCAATCTCACAAACTTCCCCAATCGGCATCGGTTGCTACCTTTGGCCGACTCGTTCGCTATACCGCAGAGGGAAATGTGGCTGTTAAACATTCTGAAAAAATCCTGATCGGGGTGGGGCCTGAAGATGGGATCCCGAATTGCAGTTCATTCCATAGTGTTGGCGCTGTGCAGGTGGCATCAGATGGTTCGGTTTATGTCAGTGCTGGGGATGGGGCGAGTTGGAAAGGCGTGGATATTGGAGATCGAGGCGATGGGTGTGACCTCCTCTTTGGGTCCGCTCAAGGTACTGGGGCACGACGGGCCCAACAATATAACTCCCTGGCAGGAAAGGTGTTGAGAGTTAATTCAGAATCAGGCTTAGGACGTTCAGATAATCCATTTTATGATGGCGATCTGAAAAGCCCAACGTCGCGTATTTTCGGGCTTGGATTCAGAAATCCATTTCGCTTTACGTTACAGGAATCCCCAGATGCGCCCCCACTGCTTTACGTTGTGGATGTTGGTTGGACAAATTGGGAAGAAATCACAATAGTTCGTGCAGGGACTAATGCCGGATGGCCCTGTTTCGAAGGGCCAGTGAAAGTAAAGGCCTATAACAAGCATTCAGTCGTAAGGCAACTTTGCCAGTATGTCCGTCAGGATGAAAACTTAGTCTTCCCCTTGCTCAGCTGGAATCGGTCAAAACCAAGGAAAGGCTGGTTCAGCGGACATTCCAGAGGCAGTTTTACGGGACATACGGTAACAGGTGTGGAAATTTACACTGGCGTTCAGTTTCCTCCACGATACCAGGGAGCACTTTTTTTTGCAGATTATGGGGAGGAATGGATTAAGGTGTTATGGATGGATGATCAACATCGGCTCGTTAGAGTAGAAGATTTTGCGGGTGTTGATAGCCCATTGGGTTTGGATCGTGTTGAAATGCCGGTTGACCTCGAGATGGATCCCATCAATGGGGATCTCTTGTATGTTTCGATTAGTGCGGGGCAGGTGCGTCGAATCAGGTTCGTTGGTGAATGAGCGTCTGATGAGGTTCAAGGAGAAATGTTGTAGGTCCTTCAAATAAGCATTGGATACATTGGCAGTATCAATTTGTGGTTTTTCTAATGAGGCCAATGCGGAATTTCCGTATCCGCGTCAGTTCTGGCTAAAGAGTGTTGGCTGATCGGAACCATGGCTCAGATCTATGTTAAGAATTGAGTGGAAGATAGAAAAGTTTCATCAATTATCACTAGATCGGCTATTTGATTTTCTTCAGTTGCGGATGGATGTGTTTGTTGTGGAGCAACGATGTGCGTATCCGGAATTGGATGAGCATGATCGACATCGCGAGACCAGGCATCTTTCAGGACTAAATGAGTCGGGTCATTTGATTGCCTACACGCGAATCCTATCTCCCGGTCTGCGTTATCCGGAGGTCAATCTTGGGCGGTTTGTGGTGAGAGTTGATTCGCGTAAACAAGGGATTGGCCATCAATTGTTACGGCAGGCGCTTCAAGAAACTTCTCGTTGTTGGCCTGAAACGTCTATAAGAATTTCTGCACAAGATTATCTGCAAGCGTTCTATGCACAATATGGGTTTATCCGAGTATCGGATGTTTTTCTGGAAGATGGGATTCCTCATGTCGAAATGGTGAAGGAATTCTGATGAAGTTTCTGGCTGTTTGTCATACCCGTGGAGGCGGATATCCAGAAAATAAAATAGAGCCATGGATTCCCGTTTTCACGGGTATGACCGCAAAAGGGTTGTGTGGCCGTCCCCTATACCGTTAATTCTCCTTTCGTATGAAGACAATCCCTCTTGGAGATCTCTCGCTTGAAGCGTTTCTGGCTGACTATTGGCAGAAGAAGCCTTTGTTAATTCGGCAGGCTTTGCCGGGGATTAAGCCGCCGATTGCGGCCGATGAATTGGCTGGCTTAGCTTGTGAAGAGGAGGTCGAATCAAGGCTGATCATTCAAAAGGCTGAGACTGATCAATGGGAGCTCACTCATGGGCCGTTTGCCGATGCAACTTTTTCCGCTATACAAAAATCCCATTGGACCTTATTGGTCCAGGCCGTAGATCATTGGGTGCCTGCAGCAGCTGATTTTCTTGCCCAATTTTATTTTATTCCCAGTTGGCGTGTTGATGATTTGATGATCAGTTATTCCGGCGACAAGGGTGGCGTCGGGCCGCATTATGATAACTATGATGTGTTTTTGGTGCAGGTCAGCGGCCATCGTCAATGGGAAGTCGGCGGACTTTATGATGAATCATCCCCCCGGCGTCCGGGTACTCCGGTGAAGATTTTGACTGAATGGGAACCGGAACACCGTTGGATACTTGAGCCGGGCGATTTGCTCTATGTGCCTCCGCGTGTAGGACATAGTGGAATTGCCGTGGGAGAGGATTGCATGACGTGCTCGGTGGGATTTCGAGCGCCGTCTCACCGGGATATTTTGTTAGATTTTCCGGAGTACATTGGAGAACAACTCAGTGAAGAGGTTCGATATGCGGATCCTGATCTTGTGCCTCAAGCCAATCCTGGACAGATCACTCCTGAGGCTGTGAAGAAAGTTCAAAAAATCTTAACTCAGTATGTCGAAGATCAAGATAGCCTGGCTCAATGGTTTGGCCGGTATATGACCTCTCCCAAATATCAGGATGAAGAGATGACGCAGGAGGAACATCGTCTGGAAGATGTCCGTCAACATCTTGCTGCAGGAGGAACACTTATCAGGAATGAAGGTTCCCGTTTTGCGTTTCAGGAACACGGGAAAAACTTTTGGCTGTTTGTTGATGGACGTCAGTATACATGCAGTGAACTCATGACTGATCTGGTGAAAATTTTATGCGCCGAACGAACGTTCTCTAATCTATGCGAGCAGTCAGAAGAACATGATTCGCTGCTCTTAGATTTGCTGAATCATGGCAGTCTCTATCTTTCTGACTGAACATCGTTGCGAGAATACTTTCACTTGAAAAGACATATATGAAGAAAAAGTAAGAATGCCTGCCGGCCCGGTTGTGTGAATACTTGCCTTCTCTAGTCGAATGTTCCATCGATTGATATTCCCTCGTTTACCTCTCTAATCAGGTTGCTAGAG
>CBDUWS010000215.1:0-3921 GCA_965370985.1 uncultured bacterium | reverse complement strand
CAGTAAAAACACCAGTAAGACTCCAAATCCTATGACGATCGACCAAATACCTGGAAAGTTGGAAATCGCCGCATTATTAATAAAGGACTTAATCATCAATCCCAAAAAATAATACGCGGAAAACACCACCGTGGCGGTAAAAATCTTGGCGTATTTCCCCTGGCGTGGGGCAGCCCGGCTCAAAGGTACGGCTAACAAAGCCAAGAGGACGGTAGAGAAAGGAGTTGAAAGCCTATATTGAAGTTCGGCAATATCCTTCCTAACAGTTGATTGCATTAAATACTGAGTAGTGGAAGCTTTTCGCTTATATTCTGCTTGAATCGGCCGGGGATAAATTGCTAAACGTGAAAAACTCGAAATGTGCGTAATGTCCCCCTCCCTGGTGAATTGATATTCGACCCCATTAAGGAGAACCGGAATTGAAGTACCACTTTGAGGATCAACGTGCTCTTCGGCTTCTTTGGCTGAAATGACCCGTAAATTATTTCCATGTTCACTTTGAACAAACACACGACTCAATCGGTTTCGTTTTTGATCAATCCCCTCTGCAAAAAATACCAGTCCACCATTCCGTTCATAAAAATGTCCGGCATCTATATTGCTTATTCGAAAACCAGCCTCTCCCTCGGCTTTTAGTTGATACGTTCGCTCATAAGCCAATGGACGAAGATACAAAGAAAATCCTCCTACGAGGACTGCAACCAAACAGGAAAGGGCAAAAATTGGAGTGAGGACCTGGTACGGGCTTATCCCGGAAGCCATCAGGGCTTTCATTTCCGAATCGGCATATAGCCGTCCCAACCCTAAAATGATGCCAAAATACAAGGAGATCGGCATTAACATTTCAAGAGAAATTCCGACCTTTAAGGCAATCAACGTGAATATCATACTCACAGGCAGCAACGAATTGACCGCTTCGCCTAAAAATGCTACCCAACTAAATCCAGCAAACAGCAGCACCAAGAGTCCAAAAACCACAACGGATGGCTTAAGGACTTCCCTGGCTATATATCTATTCACCATCACAACAACCTCACGACAACACCATGATTCTGGAATCCGATGATAGGAGAACTCACGCGATGAAAGCTGTGATTCTAAGCGCCGGTCAAGGAAAACGATTGTTGCCGCTAACAGCCGAGCAACCAAAATGCAACGTGCCCATTCACGGCCGATCTATTTTAGAATGGCAAATCCCAGAGTTATTGCGATCTGGAATTAGCGTAATTCATGTCGTGATTGGCTTTGGAGCAGAAAAAGTAGAAACCTTACTAACCAATCGTATGGAAACAGGCTCGATTCGCACCCTGTACAATCCGTTTTATGCTCTGGCAGATAATCTTATCAGTTGTTGGACGGCCAGAAACGAAATGACAGAAGATTTTATCTTGTTAAATGGGGATACGGTGTTCGAAACCGCTGTCCTTGAACGTTTGTTACAGGCGCCACCAGCCCCCATCACATTAGTCACCGATGAGAAGCCTCAGTATGATGCGGACGATATGAAAGTGATTGTGCGAGACACCCGGCTTGTCCGGATCGGGAAAACCTTGCCTTTAGAAAAGGTCAACGGTGAATCCATTGGCATGATACGGTTTCAAGGCGCCGGGCCACAATTATTTTGTTCAGCATTGGAACACCGTGTTCGGCAACCCGAATCGCTCAAGCAATGGTATCTCTCTCTCATTGATGAACTGGCGCAAGAGGGCCATGTCTCCACCGTATCGATTAAAGGGTTGACATGGGCTGAGATTGATAATCCAGAAGACTTACAACAGGCCGAGACGCTTCTCAAACCTTTTGCCCCATGACGGCGATTCCCTCATTGGTCCAGACCATTCCCCATTCTTTTTTTAGTCACCAACAATAAACCTCGGGCTGAGTACTTGAAATCCTTCTGTATTCCCCTATCCCACGCTCCGTTCTCGTTTCTCTACGATCTGTTCCACCAAGGACAGGTCTTCAGGAGTATCGACATCAATCGCAGCTTCGGGGAACGGTAGAATAATTTCTTTGATTGAGAGCCCCATTCGTTGACTGAGTTCGCGGAGCGCGTCTGTTAGCGATAAAAATCCCAACACGTAGCGAATAAGCATCAACCATCCAAGCCGACGAATCAACCGAAGTGGCCGTTTGCGTTCACGCTCAACTTGAGTCCAAAAATCGACTAATTTTTCCGCTTTTGAATTACCAAGAAGAAACATATTGCACCCACAATAACCTCCTCCTCGAAATCGTATCACGGTACGCTTGGATTGTGGATAGGCTTCTGCGACCACTGAATATGGTACCAGCGCGACGGCCACATCAACCTGAGCTCGGCTGGCCTCTCGCAGAAAATACTCCACCATCTCAACCGTTAACAACGCATGATCGGCAGTCGTCACAAGGAGAGGAAGATCCTCGGGGAATTGCTCTAAAAAGCCTTTGACACTCAAACTTGGCCCTTGTTGGGAAGCCATCCAACGGACCTTTCCCTTTTCAACAAGATCCCGTAAAAAGGTCTGCTCTTGCACAACTTCCCAAGAAGGTCCACACAAGACTCGTTGCGCCACCAAGTATGACGCTTCGAGGGTCTTCAAAACCCTGGCCACCATTGGCATCCCACCCACGGGGGCCAACACTTTAATAGACACTCCAATGGCCTCGGCGACGGGGTCTCGACCAGGTCGCGCGCCGGCCAAGACTAATACCGTCACTGGGCGAGGCTCAGACTCCTGTTCGCCCAGTCCATTCACCCTTGCAGATGTCATTGGAGTGATTTCTCATACAAGCGATACGTTTTATAAGGTTCAGCGCCCAGGGACTCAAGAATATGCCGCATAGGTTTATTGTCTTCCAGAATCCAAGAAAGCTCGACCTGTTCAATTTTTTTTCGCAAGCCGGCTTGTCTAACAGCCTCAATCATTCCATAAGCCATCACGGCGCCCATCGGACTGGACTGAAAACGTCGCCGAACTCCCATGAGGGCAACCCGTCCTGTTTTGGGGTATGAAACCTTCAGCCGCCAGAGAATCTTGAACCACCCCCATGGCCATAAACGCCCATCAAGATCATGAATCACTTCATGCAGATTGGGGAATGCCACGAGCATGGCACATGGGATCCCATCGATTTCTGCAATTTGCACAAAATCGTCGTCGACCAACAATTTCATTTGCTGACCCAATTCAGCAAATTCTGCATCGGTAAACGGCAAAAACCCCCAATTTTCAGCCCAAGCCTCCTCATGAATTTCCTTAATAATTGTTAATTCTTCCTGTAAATGCTTCCGCCGTAAAGGGCGAATCCGCACTGAATCCTTAGCTTTATTTAAAAAGGTGGCGACCCCGGAAGGCAGAGGGAAATTTATCCCCAGGCAATAGGCCAACAGATCTTGCGTTCTGTGGTAACCACTGGCTTCAACGTGTTTAGCATAATAGGGTCGCGCATGACCCATCATCACCATTGGAGGATCTTCATAGCCCTTAATTAATAAACCACATTCCTGATTAATAGATAAATTGAATGGCCCTTGTACCGCCGTCATCCCCTCAGCTCGAAGCCAAGCTTCTGCGGTTTGAAAAAGAACCTGAAAGACCTCAGCAGAATCTTCCGCCTCCAATAACCCGAAAAACCCCGTCTGAGTGTTATAACGCGATAGATGCAACTCATCGATTTGGGCACTGATCCGTCCAACAGGCACAGACCCTCGATAGGCAAGCCAACATTGCCAGCGAGCATGTTCAAAATACGGGTTCTTTGCGGAAAAAAAATGAAGCCGCTCTAAGATAAGAGGAGGCACCCACGCTGGATCTGCCCGGTACACGACAGCAGGAAAGCGAACAAACTGCTTAAGACCGGCCTTATCTTTAACGGGTTCAATCCGAATCAAAATGCCTGGCCCCAGGTAGATCCTGACTGTCGTGGACTCGAAAAATA
>CBDUWS010000214.1:0-3923 GCA_965370985.1 uncultured bacterium | reverse complement strand
CGATGGTATTGTCAAGTTGAGCAGAGTTTGGCAGACGGGCGTGATGAAAACCCGGTATGGTCAGTTAACCAGGCTCTGAGCCATGCTTGAAAAAGACAAGAGATGTCCGATCCATGAACTCTCGATAAGCCTTTCCAGGTAAGGCCGATCCAGCCGCCCGGTACTGCTGCTTGCAGCAGGGGATGACGAGGTGAAGTGTGTGTGTCCTCAATCTGACAGTATTGTCAGTTTAACTTCCTTTTGGCAGACTGGGCACCATGAAAAAGCCAACACCCAGCTACCAACGGCACCATTTTCCCTCTGAAATTATCAGTTATGCCGGTATTGTGAAGTTAAGTGAATTTGACAATACCTATGTGAATGTTCTCCGGAGACCGTTTTGCTTGAGACGACAATCTTAAGGGTGCGGGGGGACAGCCTCGTCGATTAAGGCTTTGGCCACCCGTTTCGCGATTTGTGCAGTCTTTGGATTCTGAGAAACTTGAGCCGTCACGGTCGCGCCTTCTAATAACATCGCCAATTCTTCTGCCAGCCCCTGAGGATCTTTGGCTCCCGCCTGTTTACAAAGTGAAAAAATATAGCCTTTCACCAATTTCTTATATTCCTTGCATATTTGCCGAATAGGCGTGGCCTTACCCGAATATTCCCCAATCGTATTGATGAACAGACAGCCATGAAAATTATTCTGCTGAAACCATCGTTGCGCCACATCGAAAATGGCTAACAGGCGTGCCCTTGGTGTCTTTCCTCCACTCTCAACTCGCCGCATAAACACATTCCGAGCCAGAACGTTGTACTGACGCAAGACGGCTAGGACCAGTTCTTCCTTCGAACGAAAATGCGCATACAGGGTTTTCTTAGTGACACCGGAATATTCCACGATGGTGTCGATGCCCGTCGCATGAATCCCGTTCTTCGCAAATAACTCCAGGGCGGTCTTGATCAGTTGCTCCCGTTTTAAAGAGCGGCCTATTTTTTGTTTCATTTCATTCCACGTTTTCCGACAAATCCAAAGATATGCATGAGAGATTAGGGTGCTAGCGTTATCCCTTCTGGAATCAGAATGATAGACGCAGTGGATATTTCTTTTCTGAGTTTAAGAAGAGGTGCGTATTCCTCTGATTGGTACCAGGTTTTTGCTGCCTCCACATCAGGGAACTCCCACAGAACCGTTCTCCCCCGTAGCCAATTTCCCTCGACAATGTGGGGCATATCAGATGCGGCCAATAGTCTGGCTCCATAGTGTTCTACCTGTTTGAGGATGGCGGGAAAATAGATTTGATCAAACTTTTTCTTGTCGTAGATATCAATTGCACTTTTGATATAGGCCGCCATAATGTCCACCTCCGTTGATTATTGGTTAGAAATTACTGGTTCGTTGGCAAACGGGCGTATCCTACACGTGGAGAGCAGACAATTCCAGATCACCCTTAACAGGGGTTTTCTCTCAATGGCTTGATATATTTGATGATTTCTATCGTTTTTCCTTTTCTAAGGGACTCTCATATATGGAATCTGCAACAAATTTAAAAAGTTTAGATACCTCCTTGACTTTACCGAACGTTCGGTATATTATGGCCAATAATAAGGAGTGAACATGCCCATCACCAAAGTAAAAGACGAAGAATTGCTCGACCGGTTAACCGATGTGTTTCGAACGCACGGATTTGAGGGGGCGAGTCTCAGTCGAATATCGGAGGCCACGGGTCTTCAGCGTGCGAGCCTTTATCATCGATTTCCAGGGGGAAAGGAAGAAATGGCGCAAGCTGTGCTGGAGCGAGCTGGCCAATGGCTCGGGAATCGAGTTTTGGCTCCGTTGTCAGGACCAGGCAAACCGGCCGACCGCATCCGTAAGATGGCGCACGAACTTCATCTGTTTTACGGTGGGGGAAAACATTCTTGTTTGCTGGATTCTCTTTCCTTTGGTTTCGAGGAGAGCACCATTAAGCGGCATGTGCGCGAAGGGATGGGCGCTTGGGTCGAGGCCTTAGCCAAGGTTGCTCGCGAGGCCGGCGTGTCTCCCAAGAAAGCGCGTCAGCAGGCCCAAGACGCGATCAGTCTTCTCCAAGGTGGATTAGTAATGGCTCGTGTCTTGAATGATACCGGGCCCTTCGAGCGAACCTTGGCGAATTTGCCACATGTCATCCTGAACAATTAAGAGGATGTATGTTTACATGAATATTTGTGTTCAACTCATTGCGGAATTCCGAGGCCTCCTAGAGGCCAGATGAGAGAGTAACCCCAGGGCATATATTTTTTGCCCAATAATTGTACCGAACGTTCTGTTAACTCAATCACTTCACACACCAAGGAGGTTGCACCATGAAAGCCACAATCGTCATTTTGTCAGATCCCAAGAATGGTTCAGAAGAAGCACTCGGTCGCGTGTTTAACGGCTTGGCGGCGGCGTATGACTTCAAACAAGCAGGCGACGACGTGTCCGTCGTCTTCCAAGGTACCGGCACACGGTGGATCGGGGAGCTCACCAAGAAAGACCACCCTGCACATGATTTATTTGAAGCCGTCAAAGATCAGGTAGCCGGCGTGTCTTGTGGATGTGCAGATGTATTCGGTGCCTCAGAAGATGCCGAAAAATCCGGGCTTGATCTGATCAAAGAAAACCCGGTGCCCGGAACACGGGGTATGGCAAGTCTACGGAAGTATGCAGCGGAAGGCGCAACCATTATCACATTTTAAACCAACCCACCTTCATCAATCTGGAGGCGAGCGAAGGTTCGCTTCCAGATTCGGAGGGGGAATGACCCCAGAAGGATGAGACCCATGAAAATTGAAACGCCATATCATGAGGGTGAATTACAGGTGCAGGAGCGCGTTGGAGTCCTGCAGGAAGGGGCGCAAAATGCGCGCGTCATTCAAGATTCCATCATCAAAGGTGCGCTGCGTTTTATCGGCCAACTTCCTATGGCCGTATTCGGCAGCCTTGATCAAGAAAAGAATGTGTGGGCGTCCGTTTTGTTAGGAAAACCAGGCTTCATTCAAGCAGAGGACGAGCGAACGGTGACCTTCGACCTCACCACCATGGGGCACAATCCGCACGATCCATTCTGGACGAATATCCAAGTAAATTCTGAAGTGGGGCTGCTGGCGATTGAACTGGCCTCGCGCAGACGCTTACGGATTAACGGTTCCATCACGCGTGTATCCGATGCGTTGTTACGACTCCAGGTGAAAGAGTCCTATCCGAATTGCCCGAAGTATATCCAAAGACGACAGGCCTCCAATTCCCTATCGGGAACAAACATGACACCACATGTATCGGCGCAAGGAGACGTGCTTGGTTCTGAACAACACGCAATTATCGCGAAAGCTGACACGTTCTTTGTCGCCAGCGTTCACCCTGAGCGCGGGGTGGATGCGTCGCATCGCGGCGGCAACCCGGGGTTTGTCACACGTGTCGATGACCGTACATTGCGCATCCCGGACTATCCAGGAAATTCGATGTTCAATACCCTGGGAAACTTTACCGCTAATCCTCGAGCCGGATTAATTTTTCTCGACTTCGAATCGCATCGAACCCTCCAACTCACGGGTCGGCCGGAAATCCTGTACGACGTGAGTGGCACGACTGAGGAAACCGGAGGCACGAACCGGCATTGGCAGCTACACATTGAACGCTGGGTAGAGACCGGTCACGCTACTCAGTCGGACTGGTCATTGCTGGATTACTCACCCTACAACCCGCCAGTCAACCACGGCGCGGAAGACTAAGGAGAACGTCATGGAATGTCAACGTTGTCATGGCCTTATGGTGCAAGACCGAGCGTATGACCTTCTGGATACACACATCCATTGTGATGTGTGGCGGTGCATTTGTTGTGGAAATATGTTTGACACACTGATCCTGTTGAACCAAGGAAATCCACTGTCGAGATTTCAGCAAGAAAAAGACGTTCGTCTCACTC